>VGBQ01000001.1 GCA_016870425.1 Actinomycetota bacterium
CGAAGTACGGCGCTGCCGTCGCCGGCACGGCCGTCAGGCACAGGCCGAGGACGAGGCCAGCGACCAGGGCGCGGCGAGCGGAGGGCACGCCCCATGGTGACTGCCCGCGGTGCTGGAGTCCAGGGGACGTGGCTCAGACTCGTCGTAACGCAACAATTCTTGCCCTGGGCCCAGAGAAGTGGCACATCTGTCGTCGACACCGGCTCGCTCATCAGGCATCCGGTCACGGTCGGCAGCCTCTTGTCGGCCAACTGTTCGTCGCCTGCTCCGCCCGGCGGGCAATTACCGGGTGCTGTACCGGATCGACGAACCCAGGCGCACCGCCCTCGTCATCCGCGTCTACCACCGTCAACCACGCGGAGTCCTACGAAGCGGGCCGGATTTCCACTAGTGCGGGCAGCAGGGTCGGCACGGTTGAGTCGTCGCTGCCGCTAATCGGCACAAGGAAGAAGGGGCCGTTCTCTCTTAGGCAGTTTCCACCGCCACTGTCCCATGAGTCGGGGTCGTTTAGACCTACTAGAGCAGTGGAAGACGGCACCCATGCGATGGGCGAGGAGACGGAGTCATCGATAAGCACCGCTTGCAGCGCGTCGGCGGCCGCGACATATCGTTGACCGGTACACGTGCCGTTAGAACTGCTGTAGTAGACCGTAGAGCGCTCTACCTCGAAGATGTCACCCTCATTTTCGTAGGGAACCAGCACGCCTGTGTCGTCGAAGTGCACGAGGATCTGCCCGCCGCAGGAGCGGCCACGTCCAGCCGGCGAGCGCCCCGACCCGCAGGCCCGCCGCGTAGACGTCGAAGCCCCCACCAGACCCTCCACCACCACCACCGGAGGGGCCCTGCGGACCCATCGGACCGGTCGCACCCTGGGGGCCTGCAGGGCCCTGGGGCCCGGCAGGACCAGTCGCGCCGCGCCCCCCAGACGGACCGGCGGGACCGGCCGCACCTGCGGGACCGGCGGGGCCGACAGGTCCGGGTTCGCCCTGGGGGCCTTCACCACCCCACGTGTACTTCTCCTCGCCCGGACGGCACTCGGCTCGCGCGGACACCATCCGCATCACACCGCCCTTGCCCACGCACGCGAAGTAACGATCACGCTCACGCGCCTGATCAGCACGCGGCGACCCCGCTGACGCGGTTGCCACCGCCACCGAGCCCAGGACGAGCACCACTCCTAGGGCGCCCGCGATGAATCGTCCGGCTGCGTCCACCTGTCGACCTCCTCCCGCGACGGTAGGGGCTGCGCGCGTGCAGGCCTCACTCCTGCCAGGTGGTGGGGGGCTACGACCCTGCGCGAGCCGCGAGAGCGGGTATTTCTTCCCCTTCACCCCACGGATCGGGCACCCGTCGCTACCGTCGCACCGAGGGAGGGCGCATGGGTGCTCGCGTGCTGATCGTCGAGGACGACAGTTTCACCCGCTCGCTTCTCGTGGCGACGGTGACCGGTCTCGGCCACGTCGTCGTGGGCGATTGTGCGAACGCCGCTGACGCGATGCGGGCGGCCGCCTCCGACACCCCCGACGTCGCGATGCTCGACCTCGACCTCGGCACCGGGCCCACCGGCGCCGACCTCGGTCACGCGCTGCGCCGCGCACTGCCCGCGATCGGCATCGTGCTCCTCACCTCCTACGAGGAGCCGCGACTCATGGGCACGCGCCTGCGTATCCCCGACGACGCCGTCTACCTCGTCAAGCAGGCGGTGAGCCAGCCCACCGAGATCGACCGCGCCCTGCCGCTCGCGCGCGAGCCCCGCGCGCACACGTCCGCGTCGGGCGGAGTGAGCGTCGACTCGCGCGCGCAGGGCCTCAGCGACGGCCAGATCGAGATCATGCGCCTGGTCGCCTCGGGTCTGACCAACGCCGAGATCGCCCGCCGCCGCTACATGTCCGAGCACGCGGTCGGCAAGGCGGTCGCGCGCCTGGTCACCCAGCTCCACCTGGACTACGGCGACGGCGACAACCCGCGCGTCCTCATCACCCAGGCCTACTTCGCCATGACCGGCGCCGCGAGGCCACGCCGTGACTAGAACGGCGACCTCGCCCTCGGTCGACGACTGGCGGCGCAGGCTCGGCGGCCGCTGGCTGGTGTCGTGGCCGATGTACGCGATCGGCACGCCCATCGCCTTCGTCACCTTCACGTGGAGCGAGATCGCCCGCGCCCCCGCGGGCACCCCGGCCGTCACTCGGCTAGCGACAGCCGGACTGGTCGCGGTCGCGTGCGCGGCGGTCGGCGCCTGGATGCTGCTGGCCAACGCGACATTCCTGCGCCATCGTGCCGTGCACCCGGTCCCCTTCGTGCCCGCGCTGATCTTCCTCGGCTCCTTCGGCACGCTCTTCGCGATCGTCCTCGTCGTCGGTGCGCCCCTGGTCGGGGCGCCCCCGATCGAGAGTCCGGCGTTCACGATCGCGGCCATGGCCGTCATCTCCGCGTGGTGGGGCTCCATGCTCGTGCTCCTGCTCGACGCGCGCGAGCGGATCACCGCCGACCGCGTCATCGTGCTCAATGCGGCGGTCGACCAGGAGATCGCGACCATCCAGCAGGCCGACCTCAGCCGGGTGCTGCGCGACTACCTCGACACCCGCGTGGTCGACGAGCTGCAGGGCGTGCGCGACACCCTCGACCAGGCGCTCATCCGGGTCGAGTCCGACGCGCGCATCGGCGGGTGGACCGAGGTGTCGGAGGACCTGCGCATCGCGGCCCGGGCATCGGTGCGCCAACTCAGTGCCGACCTGTGGTCGATGGCGGAGGCGGCGTACCCGCGAGTGACACTGCGCTCGATGCTGCCGGCGATCGTGCGCACCCAGCCCCTGCGGCCGCTCGCGGTCGCCGGCCTGACGGTCCTGGTCACGGTGCAGAGCACGACCGAGCGGCTGGGCTGGGCCGTCGGCCTGCTCGCCACCTTCGTGGGCGCGCTCGCGGTGTACGTCGTACTCGCGCTCGCCAACCGCGTCATGCGCGCATGGCCGCGTCGGCACGCGGCGATCTTCATCGCCACGATCGTGCTGATCTCGGCGGGCGGCATGGCCACGACGGCCGCGTCGGGCGGGGAGGTGACCGTGATCGGGTCGATCTTCAACCTCGCCGTCACCGCGATCATCCTCATCGCGACGTCGGCCTTCGGCGCGGTCTACCGGGCCAATACCGAGATGCTCGGCTCCCTGGCGTCGCGGGTGAGCCAGGAGAGCATCGCCAACCTGAGCCGGCAGCGCGAACTCTCCGCCATCGCCCGGCAGGCAGCGTCGGTGCTGCACGGCCAGGTGCAGACGCGGCTCATCGCGTGCGCGGCGGCCATCGACCGGGCGGTCGCCATCAACGACTACGCGCTGCTCACACGCACCCTCGAGCAGGCGCGCGACATCCTCGAGCAGCCGCTCGTCGTGGAGCCGACGCCGGCGAGCCTCGATGACCTGCTGCGCGCCCATCGCGAGCGGTGGGCGGGCCTGGTCGAACTCGACTACGAGCCCGGCATGTCGGTCGACCTCGACCTCGCCACCTTGCAGCAGGTGTCGCTCGTGGTCGAGGAGGGCATCGTCAACGCGTTCCGCCACGGCGAGGCGACCCACGTGCGCGTCAGCGTGAGCGAGGACGGCCGCGAGCTGCGGGTGAGCGTGGTGGACGACGGCGCGGGCCCGGGCAGCCGCGTGGACCCCGGCACCGGGAGCGCGCTGCTCGCCCACATCACGCGCGATCGCTGGGAGTTGTCGCGGGTCTCGGTCGAGGGCGGCGCGCGCCTCGACGCCGTCATCACCCGCTAGACCCACGGTCAGGGATCGGCGTACGGACGGCGAAACACCGCAAAGGCCCTTGACCCTCGATCCATGCCGGCGCAGACTGAAGGGGCGGTACGTCCCGCAGTGAGAGGAGGATTCATGATCACTCCCATCACCGAGGCCCTCCTGCAGGAGGTGCATCGACCAGGCCCCTGTGCGTGGAAGGCGGCACACCCGGGCGACTGCTAAGGGTCGGCATCGAGCCCGGCCCAGATGCGCGTGAGGAGGGGTCATCCCGACCAGGGATGGCCCCTTCTGCGCGTCCCTGACCGGTGCCACCCCCGTGGGAGAGCTCCCCACGGCTCCCCTATGCTTTCCCAGTCTCCGACGTCGGTTCGGCGGCGATGGTCCCCATCGTCTAGCGGCCTAGGACTCCGCCCTTTCAAGGCGGCAGCGCGGGTTCGAATCCCGTTGGGGACACGGTCTCAGCACCATCGAGGCCCCGTAGCGCAGTTGGTTAGCGCGCCGCCCTGTCACGGCGGAGGTCGCGGGTTCGAGTCCCGTCGGGGTCGCCAGTGCGCCCTACCCCGCCCGAAATTCGTGGTGAACACTCGGCATCCGCCCGCCAATCTCCCGATAAGGCGGCAGACTGACGCTCGTCTGAGGAGGTCGCCGTGGTCGCCCTGCGCATTGCCATCGCCGCGCTCGTCGCCGCCGCCAGCCTGGCCGCCGTGCCAGCAGCCGCGGCCGCAGAGGATTCCACCCTGATCATCGGCATGACCGTGCCCATTGAGAACCCCAACATCTGGGCGCTCAACTCCAGCAGCGAGTGGTCGGCCGTGACCTTGCAGTACGACATGATGCTGAAGTTCTCCGACGACGACCTCAGCGCGGCACCGAGCCTGGCCACCGGGTGCGAGCCCAACTCTGACTACACGCGATGGACCTGCGCGATCCGCGAGGGCGTCACCTGGAGCGACGGCACGCCTCTGACTTCGCGCGACATCGCCTTCACCTACCGCTTCGTCATCGATCAGGGCTTCCCCTACTTCTCCGGCTACTTCCCCGAGGGATCGACGTTCGAGACTCCCGACGACAACACCCTCGTCTGGGTCACCCCCGAGCCGAGTCGCGGGCCGGAGGTGCCGGCGTGGGTGTACGTCGTGCCCGAGCACATCTGGTCGCCGTACGTCGGCAAAACAAACAAGGAGATCAAGCAGGCGCCGACGCTGCCCACCGTCTCGTCCGGTCCCTACGTCATGACCGAGGCGGCGCCCGGGCAGAGCTGGACCTTCGAGCGCAACCCCTACTTCTGGGGGGACGAGCCGGCCTACGACCGCATCGTCTACCGCCTCTACACCAACCAGGAGGCGATGGTCCAGGCGCTGAAGAACGGCGAGATCCAGATCGCCGACGGCATCGAGAGCGCCCTGCTGCCGGCCGTCGAGGCCATCCCCGACGTCGTCGTGCAAAAGATCACGGCCGACTCGTGGACCAATCTGGCCTTCAACTTCGGCGGGCAGGACCCCGCGTCCGCGCCGCTGCGAGCGCTCCAGGACGTGCGCGTGCGCCAGGCGATCGCGATGGCGATCGACAAGCAGGCCATCGTCGACAAGGCCTACCAGGGCGTGGCCTCGCCCGGGGAGACGATCATCCGGCCACTGTCGGTCTACTGGCACCTCGACATCCCCGACGACCAGCTCATCCCCTACGACCCCGACGGTGCCAACGCCATGCTCGACGAGGCCGGCTATGCGCGCGGCGACGACGGCATCCGCATCGACCCTGAGACGGGCGACCGCCTGGTCATCCGCATGCCCACCTCCAACGACACTCCCGGCAGCGAGATCGCGGGCAAGCTCATCGCCTCATTCCTGCAGCAGATCGGCATCGAGGTCAACGCACAGCCGGTGAGCGCGGGGAAGATCTACGACATGCAGCAGTCGGGCGACTTCGATGCCTACATCTGGTACTGGTCTGGCGATCCCGATCCCAACTACCAGTTGTCGGTCTTCACCTCGGCCGCGTGCGGTGACCTCAGCGACGGCTGCTGGCGGGACCCGACCTACGACGCGCTCGTGGAGAAGCAGGCCGCGACCCTCGACCAGGACGAGCGCCTGGCGATCGTGCGCGAGGCGCAGCAGTACGTCTACGACCAGGTGCCGGCCATCCCGCTGGCCTACCCGAACGCGATCGTGGCCTACCGCTCCGACCTGGTCACCGGACTCACCCCCGTCCCCGCGGGCAATGGCTACCTCACGCCGTCGTACTCCTACACGAGCCTGGTGAACGCGCGACCGGCGTCGTCCGGCGGCGAGGCCAGCGCACCCGCGTCGCCCGGTGCTTCAGCGGAGCCGGGTGCCCCCCAGGCGGCGCCCGCTCAGGCGGGATCGTCGGGCGTTCCCGTCTGGGTCTGGCTGCTCGTCGCCGCGGTCGTCGTCGTGATCCTCGTCGTGGTGGTGGTACGACGCCGTTCGGCAGCAGAGCGGCCGGACACGCATTGAGGTCGGGCGCGCTCGACCTGCGCTTCGTCGCGCGCAGGGCGGGCTACGCGCTGCTGACCCTCGCCTTCATCCTCGCAGTCAACTTCTTCCTCTTCCGGATCATGCCGGGCGACCCCATCGCACTGCTGGCGCGCAGCCAGCGCCTGTCCCCGGAGGCACTCGAGGAGCAGCGACGTGCCTTCGGACTCGATGAGCCGCTCTTCGTGCAGTTCGTCGTCTACCTGCGCGAGACGCTCACCGGCCAACTCGGTGTCTCCCTGGTGTCCGGCGTGGACGTCGTCGACCTCATCGTCTCGCGCCTGTGGCCGACGATCCTGCTCGTCGGCGTGGGCACACTGCTCGCCGCCGTCATCGGCGTGCTCATCGGCATCCGCGGGGGCTGGCGACGCGGGAGTGCCTTCGACTCGAGCAGCCTCTATTCCTCCCTCGTGCTCTACTCCACGCCCGAGGGCTGGCTCGGCATGCTGCTCCTGCTGCTCTTCGCCGGCTGGCTCGGGTGGTTCCCGGCGGGCGGCTTCTCCAGCGCCGCCGGCCTGGCCCTGCCCGTGCTGGCCCTGTCGCTGGGCTACGTCGGGCAGTACGCGATCGTCATGCGCTCGAGCATGATCGAGGTGAAGGCGCAGCCCTACATCACCCTCGCGCGCGCCAAGGGACTGTCCGATCCCGACGTGCGGCGCCGCCACGCGGTGCCCAACGCCGTGTTGCCGACGTTCACACTCGTCGTGCTCAGCGTGGGCTTCATCCTCGGCGGGGCGATCGTGATCGAGACCGTCTTCTCCTGGCCCGGCATCGGGCTGCTCACCTACGAGGCCATCAACACGCTGGACTACCCCGTGCTGCAGGGCGTGTTCCTGGTGAGCAGCGCTGCCGTGATCCTCGCGGCGTTCATCGCCGATATCGCGTACGGCGTGATCGACCCCCAGGTGCGGCAGTCATGACGACGATCGCGTGGCAGCGCCGACGCAGGTCCTGGGCGACGACCTGGGCGCTCTTCCGCCGCAACCGACGCGGCATGGTCGGCCTCGTCATCCTCATCGTCTTCGCCGTGTTGGCGCTGCTGGCGCCCCTGCTGGTCACGCCGGCCGAGATCGACCCCGCGCTCGCACCTGGCAGGCCGCTGCAGTCGCCCGGGGAGGCTCCTCCGCTCGGCACCGACCTCTTCGGCCGCGCCGTACTCGACATGCTCATCGTGGGCAGTCGCGTGTCCTTGACGGTCGGCGTGCTCGCCACGCTCGGCGCCGTGGTGATCGGCGCGACCATGGGCCTCTTCGCCGGCTACTACACCGGTCGCCCGCTCGGCACGATCCTCACCGCGCTGACCGACTGGTTCCTGGTGATTCCGTGGCTTGTCCTGGCGATCGTGCTCGCCGCCATCCTCGGACCCAACCTGCTCAATGTCATCGTCGTCATCGCGGTCACGTCGTGGGCGCTGACGGCCCGGCTCGTGCGGGCGCAAACGCTCGTGGTGCGGGAGCAGCCCTTCGTCGAGCGGGCCCGCGCCCTCGGCGCGGGAGACGCTGCGATCATCACCCGTCAGGTCCTGCCCTCGGTGGCACCGGTGATCGTCGCGCAGGGAGTGCTCACCGTGGCCGTGGCAATCCTGTCCGAAACGACCCTGGCCCTGCTGGGCCTGGGGGATCCGAATTCCCTGTCGTGGGGCCGGATGATCCAGGAGGCCTTCAACGCCGGTGCCATGTCCAATGGCTACTGGTGGTGGATCCTGCCTCCCGGGATCTGCGTGATCCTGGTGACCATGGCGTTCACGCTCGTAGGCTATGCCCTGGAGGAGATACTGGACCCCCGACTGAGGAAGAGTGAAGCGCAATGAACCCCTTCGATGTCCCCGGCGAGTGGCTGAAGTCTGCGCTGCACACGCACTCCACCGTCTCCGACGGCACGCTTCCACCGGATGCCCTCGTTCAGGCGTACGTCGAGGCCGGCTTCGACCTGGTGGCCATCACCGACCACTGGCGCCTGGCGACGCCGGCCCCGCGTGACGATGTCGTGCTCCTACCGGGAGCGGAGTTGGGCTTCGACATGGTGAGCCCCACCTATCCCCGGCAGTCTGCGGAGTTTCTCGTCTACGGACTCGACCATGTGCCCGACGACCCGGGGGGCAACCGCGACAACTGGTTCTTCAATGAGATCGAGAATTGGGAGGTGCGCACCTTCCCCTCACTCACCGTCGGGATGGACTGGGTCGCGTCCAGGGACGCGGTCGCGTACGTCGCGCATCCCTACTGGAACCACCTGCCCCAGGACGAACTCACATCCATGAGTGGCTTCGTCGGCATCGAGGTCTTCAACGGCAGCGCGCAGGCCGAATGCGGGCGCGGCGACTCCTCCCCCTGGTGGGACACCCTCCTCGGCCAGGGCCGCGCAGCCTTCGGTATCGCCACCGACGATCAGCACTATCCGCTCTATGAGCTCGGGCTGGCGTGGACGATGCTGCGGGTGCGTGAGCGCACGCCGGAGGCTGCGCTCGAGGCCCTGCGCACGGGCGCGGCGTACTTCTCCGAGGGCCCCGCGATCTACGAGATGGCAGTGGTCGATGGCGGGGTCGAGGTCGCGTGCTCGCCGAGTCGCTCGGTGCTCGTGCAGGCGGAGGAGGAGTGGGGCACGTCGGTGAACGCCGGACGCGACGGTCGCAAACAGGGTCGCATCCTCCAGACCACCGGCGAGGGGCTCATCACCCGGGCTTTCGTGGAGACGCCACCCGACCTTCGCTACCGCCGTGTCACGGTGGTGGATGCGGCGGGGCGACGTGCCTGGAGCAATCCGATCTGAGAGTTGGCGGCCGGCCCCGGGAACGAGACCCAGGGAGCCTTCGAGGAGGGCAAAGACGACAAGTAGCGCTCCCCTCCCCCGTCTTGGCGAGCGATGTGGTCGAAAACGGAGGCCATCAACCTCGATTTTCGACCACATCGCTCGCCAAGACGGTGCGGGCCGGACCGACCCTGCTAGCCTCCTCTGGCCCCACAGGGCACGGCCAGGTAGCTCAGTTGGTACGAGCGTCCGACTGAAAATCGGAAGGTCGGCGGTTCGACCCCGCCCCTGGCCACAGCTGCAGATTCAGCCGAGATAGGTCCTGGTGATCCGCAGCCGGTCGCCGGAGAGGTACGGCGGAGCCGAATAGTGCACGGTGATGCTGGCACCGACTCCCCAGGTCCGCAGCGAGACGGTCCCGGCCTTGGTGATGAGCCGATAGCTGTCGACGGGACCCTTGACTCGGACGCGGACCGGCGCTCCATTGACTCGGCAGCCGCGCGGCACGATCACGGTCGTTCCCTCACGCGCCACAGACGCCGGGGCCAACCCTGAGCATCCTTTCTTCCCGAGGCCTGCGAGGTCCTTGGGCTACAACTACGCGAGTGCCACGTGGTCCAACCCTTCCGCGCCCATGGCCGTGACCCTGCAGCCCAACGGGACACCCTCCTTTACGCTGAGGCCTTCGGTGCCACCGCTGCCCGTGGGCAAGTCCATGGTGTAGACACCGGAGCAAACTGTTGATCCGCGAGCCGGGATGCACCGAGCCTAGAGGGAAATCGTCTGCGCTGGGCTACGACGATGTGAGGCAGTCGGTCTCCAGCTGGGTGATGTTCTTCACGATGGTCCCCAGGGTCTTGGCCTGCGCCTTCCAGCTCTTGGTCGGGGCGAGGACCACACTGGCCTCGCTGCTGTTGCCATAGGCGCCGCTGGCCACGCGGATCGCGATCATGGCCGTGTAGCGTCGCGGCGGCTTAGTGGCCGCGGGCCACCCAGGCGTCGTAGTCGGCAGCTTCGGCGCCGATCGTCGTCTCGTCCCCGTGACCGGTGAGGACGCGGGTGTCCGGTGGCAGGGTGAGCAGTCGCTCGCGGATGGACTCCAGGATGGTCGGGAAGTCGCTGAAGGACCGGCCCGTGGCCCCTGGCCCGCCCGCGAAGAGTGTGTCGCCCGTGAGGACGACGCCCAGGTCCGGGGCGTAGAGGCAGATTCCCCCCGGCGAGTGCCCGGGGGTGTGGATGGCCTCCAGCACGACCCCCGCGACCTCCCACCGATCACCATCGGCGAGCTCGGTGAAGGGGACGCCGTCGTTGACGGCGTCCCAGAGCATCGCGTCGGCGGGATGCAGGCAGACGGCCGCCGACGTGGCAGCCACGAGAGCGCGCGCGGCATTGACGTGGTCGTTGTGCGCATGGGTGCACACGATCGCCCGCACCCGCCGATCACCCACTGCCGCCAGGATCGCCTCGGCATCGTGGGCGGCGTCCACGATGATGACGTCACTGTCGTCACCGATGATCCACACGTTGTTGTCGACCTCGAAGTCTTGCCCGTCGAGGCTGAAGATCCCGCTCGTGACGACGCGCTCGACCCGCGGGCTCATCGGTCGAAGACCACGACGCTGCGCAGCACGTCACCGCGATGCATCTTGTCGAAGGCCTCCTCGACGTCGCCGATTCCAATGGTCTCCGACACGAAGTCCTGCAGGGGTAGCCGCCCCTGCAGGTAGAGGTCGATGAGCATGGGGAAGTCACGCGAGGGCAGGCAGTCGCCGTACCAGCTGGACTTCAGGGATCCACCCCGGCCGAAGTACTCGATGAGGGGCAGCTCCAGGCGCATGTCGGGCGAGGGCACGCCCACGAGCACGACCGTGCCGGCGAGGTCGCGGGCGTAGAAGGCCTGCTCGTAGGTCTCGGGGCGGCCTATCGCCTCGATGACGACGTCGGCCCCGAATCCATCGGTCGCCTCGCGGATCGCCTCGACCGGGTCGGTCTGCCGCGAGTTGACGGTGTGCGTGGCTCCGAAGCCCCTGGCGAGCTCGAGCTTGCGGTCGTCGATGTCGACCGCGACGATCACACGCGCTCCGGCGAGACGGGCCCCCGCGATGGCCGCGTCCCCGACTCCTCCGCACCCGATCACCGCGACGGTGTCTCCGCGCGTGACGTTGCCGGTGTTGAGGGCCGCCCCCAGACCCGCCATGACGCCGCATCCGAGGAGACCCGCGACCTCGGCCGGTGCTGCGGGGTCGACCTTGGTGCACTGGCCCGCGGCGACGAGGGTCATCTCAGCGAATGCCCCGATGCCAAGGGCCGGGGAGAGCTCGGTGCCATCGAGCAGGGTCATGCGCTGGGTGGCGTTGTGAGAGGAGAAGCAGTACCACGGGCGTCCGCGCATGCACGCGCGACATGTGCCGCAGACGGCTCGCCAGTTGAGGATGACGTAGTCGCCCGGCGCGACCTCCGTGACATCCGGGCCGACCGACTCCACCACGCCGGCGGCCTCGTGGCCGAGCAGGAAGGGGAAGTCGTCGTTGATGGCTCCGTCGCGGTAGTGCAGGTCGGTGTGGCACACCCCGCACGCCAGCGGGCGCACCCTCGCCTCGCCGGGACCCGGATCGGGCACCACGATGGTCTCGAGCGTGACCGGTTGCCCCTTAGCGCGGGCAACGACACCGTGCACCTGGACCGACATGGAGCCTCCTCACCTAGCGGGAGCCCGAGTCTAGGGATCGGACATTCGGGCACGTGACCCAGCGCCCAGGGGCCTGGACGATCGGTTTTCTCGCACTTTCGCCCCTCCTCGGCTTAGCGTGGGTGGAGTCGCCCGGCTCCCCGCTGCTTCACTCGCCGACATGGTGTGGATGAAGTCGGCCCCGAGCCGCGTGCCCGTGCTCCTCGTCTCCCTCGGCCTCATCGCGGGCTCGGTGACCCTTCCTGCGACGGCCGTCGCCGCCCCCGCGGCAGACGGATCCCCCGCGGCCGCTGTGGCACCCGCTGCCGCGAGCGCCAGCAAGCCCAACCTGTGGCTGCAGTTGCACGCGGGCCCGAACTCCGCGGTCTCCGAGGCGATGGTCACCGTGACCAACAAGGCCGGCAGGGTGGTCGGCAAGGGCAAGGCCAACAAGGCCGGCACGATCATGCTGAGAGTCGAGCCGGGTGCGTCGGCGAAGAATCCCTACCTCGTGCGCACCTCGGGCGGGAAGGTGCGCGGCAAGGCCTTCGACGGGCATCTCGAGCTCGTCATCACCAAGCTCGGCATGCGCCACGGCGCGCACTTCGTCGATCTCGTGACCACAGTCGCGAGCGACTACGTCGAGGAGTACGGCGGCACGCTCGCCCAGGCCGAGCGCCGCGCCTTCCGCAAGCTCGGCCTGAGCGAGGATCTCGGCCACGGCCACCTGGCGGTGCCGACGTATGCCGTGCACGCACCGGCGCTGTCGCGCCATCACAAGGCCAAGGGGGGCTTCGATGGCACGGTGCGCCATCTGGTCAAGCTCATGAGGACGGCCAAGCCCTTCCCCGACTTCGGGACGCACAAGGTCGAGCGCCTCGGCGCGGCCGGGCCGCAGGGACGGTCCTCCAGCGGCTACTCCAATGCCGCTTGCGAGGCGCAGACCCTGCCCAGTCCCGTTGCCAACAGTCCCGCGACGGTCGGTGTCTATGGCGCCATGATGACCGCCGGCCTGGTCTCTGCCTACATGACCAAGGACCCCTCGCTGCTGCTCAACGGTGTCGCGGGGATGGTCTTCTCCAACACCCCCGGCATGACCAATGCCTCGATGCTGGCATCGGTGCAGGCGCAGTTGTCATGCATCTCCCAGCAGATCGCCATGGTCGCGCAGACCCTGTCGCTGCAGATGTCCGTCCAGGATGCGGCCCGCTGCGAGTCGACCTACGTCAAGCCCACGTGGACCAACTACTACCAACCGCTGCTCAATGCTGCCGCACAGAGCCCTACGGACCCGACGACAAGCCTGGACGACACGGTCAACAACGCCAGTCTTCAGCCGACCATGGATCAGATCGAGTTGATGAATCAGCAGTGTGGCGACATCATCAACGACGCTCTGTTCAACACCCAGGGCGGAGTCCAAGCGGCCTGGCCGACCGTCCTGGCGGAATCACGTGAAGCGAATTCGGCCGCCTTCAAGCCCGCAGCACTCGCCCAGCTGCAGCAGTTCCTTCAGTACTGGGGCAACATCGAGTACCAGCAGTCCATCATGATGAACGACTGGTACAACTACCAGGCGACCGTGATCCGCAAGCCGCAGACCACGTTGCAGAACGCCGCGATCGGCGGCAACTGCCAGCAGAGTGCGGACCTGAGCAACACCGCGGACAATCAGGATGCCTCCACCTGGTGCCAGTGGCAGCAGAACATCGTCAACGTCTGGCCCGGCGACGTCTTCTCCGATGAGGTGGCGGACTGGGATCTCGAGCCGGTGCAGAGCTCCTCTCCCTACGCGATCTCCGGCTCCGCGGTGAGTGCTGTCCCCGGCGGCTGGGGCAACTCCACGGCGGCGTGGACGGAAGATCCTCGCGGCCTCACCCCGGGCACCCTGGGGACGTCGGACCTGCCCAATGGCACGTGGAAGGTGTCCAACGCACTGGCGACGTACAACAACCAGCCCGAGCAGGTGTTGAGTGCTCCCTACCAGCGCTACGACTACCGGGCTGCAACGAAGACGTTCGCGCCGACGAGGTCGCAGCTCGACGGGTACAACAACTTCCACAGCTTCTTCATCGGTGCGCTGGGGGCGACGATCACGGATGACACGGCCACCCCGTGCACGGAGAACTGCCCCGACTGGACCTTCATCGGGGCGGACGGCAAGACGGAACTGGAGTACCTCGACTTCAACAGTCAAGCCTGCCACGATGAGCAGAACTCGCAGAACTTCAAGTGGTACTACAACTCGCGCTACCTCCACAACTGGGTCACCAGCCCGGGGCCGTGGAAGACGGACGGGACAGGCACGTACGTCGGCGGCGAGGTGTCGTCCGACGCCCACAACGGCAGCACGGTGTGCAGCCACAATGTCCCGCCCTTCGCATGGTTCCTCGCACGCCCGTGGACGCAGGGCGCGTCCTGGCCCGCGGTGCCCACGGTGACCTCACCGAGCAGCGTTGCGGCCAATGCGCAGCTCACCGCCAGCGGGTGCCCGGACTCCGGCTGCACGTGGGCGATCACCTCGGGTGCTATCCCGGGCCTGACGGTGTCGTCCTCCGGGCAGCTGAACTACACCGGCACGAGCACAAGCTCGACCGCCAAGGTCACCGTGGCCGCGATGAACACTTACCAGGCGTCCCTGGATAAGGCCATCACCGTCAATCTCACGCAGTTCTACCCGGTGATCACCACGACGGGGACGGTGCCGCGGAACACGCAGCTCGCCGCTGACCACTGCCCGACCAGCGGGTGCACCTGGTCGCTGACAGGTGCCGTGCCCGCCGGGATCAGCCTGAGCACGTCGGGCGTCATCTCCTACACGGGGAATGGCGCCGCGGGGGTCGTCGCCATCCGACCGGTCGCGACCAATTCGGTGGGTTCCTCTGCGCCGGGCTACGTGCAGGTCGACCTCACCTCAGAGGCACCCACCGTGATCAACGGCGGCATCTACGCCCGCAACGGCCTCCTCATCGCCACGGGCGGTGGAGGAGCCATAACCTGGAAGCTGCTGTCGACGACCGTGCCGGGAGTCAACGTCAACGGGATGGGCTACGTCATCGTCTCCGGATCGCCATCGGCCTCGACAGCCCAGGTCACGGTGACCGCGACGAACTCCTACGGGCAGACGTCGCCGCCGACCACGCTGACGGTGTCGACGCGCTACTACGCGCCGATCATCACCTCCTCCGGGACGGTCCACTACGGCAACGGGGCCAAACTCACCGCGAGCGGGTGCCCCTCCAGCGGGTGCGTCTGGTCCTTCTACGGCTACTCGCAGACCGGTCAGGCCTATCCCTTACCGCCGAATGACGTCGTGCTCTACGCCGATGGGACGTTGAAATACGTGGGCTCCGGTGGAGTGCCGACGGTGACAGTTGCCGTGATCACCTCGACGGCGTTCCCCAACGGCGTGCTGTCGCAACCGGTGGTCCTGAAGCTGACGCTCTAGCCAGGCTCACTCGCACACGATGCCATCGCCGTCACGGTCGATGTACCAGTCGTATTCGGGGTCGATTCCCTGGTAGTAGGGCCCGTAGCCCGCGGCGATCGCGGCGGTGCACGTCGGGAAGCGCGGATCGACGGCACCGCCGCTGCCCCCGCCCCCGTCGTTGTTGCCGCCCGGACCACGAGTCACTGAAGCCCGGGGCGGCAGGCTGATCACCGGATCCCCGCAACTGGTGATGAGGACCTTGAGCGCGGATCGCTCCGCGCGGTCAACCGACAGCCGCCACCGATACTTCACGGCGATCCAGGTCGTTGCGTAGGTGCACCAGTAGGACCTCACCGGCGGCAGCCACTCCGCCGGATCGCTGTCGCTCTTGGCCCGGTTGGAGCTTGCTGACACGGCGATCAGGCTGCCGGCGTAACCGAGATCATTGGCGAAGGCCTCGCGCGTCCGCGCGTCCCAGCGACGCGCACCCGATGCCCACGCCTCGGCCAGGGCGACGACGTGGTCGACGTCGAAGGTGGACGAGTCCGTGGTCAGGGCAGCGTCGTAGGCGGAGAGCCATCGTCCGCGCACCGAGCATCCCGGGCCGCGTGCCGGCTGGACCTGCGACTCGGCGAGCAGCACCTCCTCGCGCGCATCGCAGCCGTCCTTGTCGGCGTCGATCCAGTGGCGAAAGAGGTCGCGGTCGTAGCCCCGGGGGCGCTCCCCCTTGACCTTGAGCCCGTCGAGCACCACGCTCGCGCGCTGGGCGCTCGCCGCCTGGGCCGGGGCGGTCGCCGTCGCCATGGGCACGAGGGCGGCCAGGGTCATGAGGGCGACGGCAGACGCGCCGATCCCGCGCACGGTCGCGCGGCGGCGTCGCCTCAGGGAAGTCATCGGACGCGGACCCGTGACACGGTCATCTCAGTCCCCCCGGAAGCGCGCTGCGTGCCCGCGTCGGCGGGCACCACCCCGACTCTAACCCGCACGCACCACCGAGGGTGCGTTATCGCCGCTGGGAGGGCCTCAGCCATGCTCGCGGAGGGAGACTGAGCACATGCTGGCCGCCTTCCTCCTCGCCGTGGCGGCCACGAGCGCGAGCCTGACGGCCACCCCGGCTGCAGAGGACGACGTCCGACTCGGCCTGAGCTTCGTGACCGCTCGTTATGCCGAGCTCCCGGGCGGGTATGCGCCGTACAGCGATCTGAGCAATATCTACGGCACCGGGAGCATCATCGGCCTCACCATCTCCTGCCAGGGGTCATCGGTCGCATGCGATATGGCGCGGCCGGTCCAGCTGCAGGTGACGCGTGGCGCGAAGACCACGACCGTGCGCTCGGGCACTTACGGGGAGTTCTACAAGTCGATCAACGCGTGGGAGGACTACCGAGAACTCAAGCGGATCTACCCCACGGTCGACACGACGCGTCCGGGACGGGTCTCCTACCGATGGCATATGCCGGCGTGGGGAGACCTTCCGGCGGTGACGTCAAACCCTGCCGACTTCCGGATCCGCTGGGCGACCAAGGTGCGCGTGACCGTCACCAACGGCAGATGGGAGCCCTACGGCTGGATCCAGGGCCTCCTGCACTACTGCGTGCGCCGCACCAGCGACAGGGTGCCGATGATCACGCTGCGCATCTCCCCTCGCGAGGCCGGCCGTGAGGGATTCTACGAATACGTGGAGGGAGATCGCGTCGTCGCCGAGCGGCTGCTCTCGACCGCGCGCGGGACATTCCGCTTCCCCGGGCCGAAGGACCGCATGGACATCCGCATCATCCGCGTGATGGCGACATCGACCCACTCGGGATTCAGCATCAACTTCGACTTCTGCACGCCGGGCGTCACCGGACCGTAGGGAGAGGGCCATGAAGCGAGGTGTCGTCGTCGCCGTCGCGACGGCCGCGGTCGCCGTAAGCGGCGCGCTCGGATCCAGCGCCGCGGCGACTCCGACCGGGGGCGCGGGAGCGCGCATCCCCGCGCCGGACTTCGGGAGTTTCGTCGAGGAGGACTCACTCCATTCCCCGAAACCCCGCTCATCCAGGGCCTGGAGCGAGCCCGACTGGTGCGCGAAGCGCGCGCCGCTCGGCGACCTGGCACGCTCCTACGACCCGCGCGACCCGCGGCCGACCCTCCTGGAGATCGCGAAGCGGAGATACCCGCCCGCCGTACCCCTGATCGAGGCAGCCCCCGACGACCGCCTGAGGTACTGGCTCCGCCCGCTCCCCGGCAAGAAGAACGACCTGAAGAGCGTGGTGTCGCTCTTTGCGAACGTCGTGCACGAGGAGGGACACGCGCTGACATGGCCCGGTGCGAATCCGCCCAGCGTCTTCGCCTACCGGATAGTGGACGACAGCAGCGTCGTGCTCGTGCCGGGGGTCGAGGCCTATCCGCGCTCGCAGATCCTGCGGCGGCACCCCAGTCCCGCGACCGACCCCTATGCCAAGGCCTATCTCGAGGGGCCCATGGGCGGCCAGGACATCGAGATGCTCACCGAGGAATTCGTGCAGTACGTCCACTCCCTGGCTTCGGGATTCTGCGCCTACGACGTGCCGAGCAACACGCGCGTGAGCTATCGCGACGGCGTGCTGACGCACATGTGGTGGATGCAGATGTATCTCGCGGTGGGCCGCAAGCACCACCCTCAGGACTATCGGGCGATCCTGGCCAACAAGGCTCTCGTCACCGTGATCATCGACACGTGGCGGCGCGCGGAGCACTGGCTGGCCAAGACCCGCGGCACCAACTACGGCATCGACGACGCGGCACTGCTCGCGCGGGTCTCGAGGCCGGCGAACAAGGCCGAGATCGACCGGCTGCGACGCGCACTGCACCAGGGCTAGCCGCCCCGGCAGCGCTCAGACGACGAGCGTCATGAGGTGGTCATGGCGCGCGACGAGGGTGTCGTAGTCGGCCACCGCCGTGGGCGCCCCGGGAATCACCTGACGCAACTCCGCATGGATCTGGCCGTGGGGCTGCGCTCATCCGCTCGCGTGCGGAAGGGCGTGCCGCTCAGCGCCAGTCGCCGCTTCGCCGTGTCGAAGGCCTCGCGCAGGCCATCGCCCCAGGTCAGGCCGTCGCCGGCGTGATGGACCTCATCCATGATGATCCGGCTGGGCCGCGTCTCCGCGCGGTTGCGATGGAGCATCGGCTTGGCGGCCACCCGGGCGTATGTCGCGACATAGCCCTGCGTGCCCTCGCGCACGGGGCCGACCGAGTTCGGCAGGTCTGGGTCGAGCCACAGACCGAGCGCGGAGGCCGCATCGGCCCACTGGCCGCGCAGGTGGTCGGTCGGCACCACGACGACCACGCGATGCACGAGGCGCTGCGCGAGCAGCCGTCCGGCCAGCGTGAGGGCGAAGGTGGTCTTGCCCGAGCCAGGTGTCGCCGTCACGAGGAAGTCGCGGGCATCGGCATCGGCGTAGCGGCGCAGCGCGCGCACCTGCCACTGCCGCAGGTACGGCGAGCCGGTGGCCTGGGCGAGTGCGGTCATGGGAGGACGACCCTGACACAGGCGCGTGGCGCGCCGCCGAAACGGCACGCCGACGCCTCACAAGCTCCCGCGTGGCTCCACCATGTGGCGCATGGGACTGTCGATACTTGTGAGGCATGGGGAGGCATGCGGCCGACGGCCGAGCGGCGTCGTCGTCCGCGCGGCCACCCCGCCCCGGCCGCCCCCGCCACGCGGCTCGGGCATGGCGGATGCCACGCCGACGCGACCTCGCTGCGCTCGGCGCCATGAGCCTGCTCACGGGCCTCGTCGTGGGATGGCACCCTCCCTTCCTCCTCGGCGGCACCTCACCCGCCGCGGCTAGCACGCCGAGTGGATCCCCCTCCGCCGAAGCGCCCGCCGAGCACACCCAGGGCACGCCCACGGACGAGACGATTTCGGCGGACACGATTTCGGCGGACACGACTCCGGCAGACGCCACCGCACAGGACTTCGACATGGCCGAGGTGGTCGCCGCCGTCGTCGGCACCGAGTCGGCCGTCTTCATCCCCGAGGACGAGCGGCGCACCATCACCATCGCCGGGGTCGGCGACATCCTGGTGCACAAGGAGATCATCGGCCAGGCGCTGGAGGACGGTGGCGGCTCCGTCGACTTCCGCGCGCAGCTTGAGGGCATCCGTCCGCTCGTCGAGTCGGCAGACCTGGCGATCTGCCACATGGAGTATCCGCTCGGCAGCACCGAGGGTCCGTGGACGGCATGGCCCGACCTGCCCAACTCACCGCCGCAGGTCGCCCAGGCGGTGGCCGACATCGGATTCGACGCCTGCTCCACCGCGAGCAACCACACCCTGGACCAGGGCTTCGACGGCGTGGTGAGCACGATCGCGGGGCTGGAGGACGCCGGGCTTGCCCATGCGGGGTCAGCCGCCAGCGAGGCCGACGCCGAGCGCATCACGATCATCGACGTCCAGGGAGTGCCCGTCGCACTACTGTCCTACACGTACGGCTTCAATGGCATCCCCCGGCCCTACGACTGGTGCTGTGATCTCATCGAGCCGGGCGTCATCGCGGCCGAGGCCCAGCGCGCACGCGATGCTGGTGCCCGGCTGGTGGTCGTCGCGCTGCACCACGGTGAGGAGGGCACCGCGCCACCGACGCAGGCCCAGCTCGACGTCGTGCAGGAACTCGCGGATTCGGGCGTGGTGGATCTCGTGCTCGGCCACCACGCACACGTGGTGCAGCCGGTCAGCCGCGTCGGGGACATGTGGGTTGCATACGGCCACGGCAACCTGCTGTCGGCGCAGTCGCGCAGGGATCCGCGCTCAGGAGACGGCCTCCTCACGACCTTCACCTTCGCTGAGCAGGCCGATGGATCCTTCGTCGGCATCGATGCGGTCGGCTACGCGCTCATCAACCACGACTTCCCCTTCCGCGTGATGCCGGTGACGGCGTACGACGAGACCGGCGGTCGTGCGGACGCCACCTGGTCCAGGGTCAGCGAGCAGGTGCTGCTCCCCGGCGACACCAGCGGCTTCCGGCTCGAGCGCTTCACCGGCTAGCCGCAGATGATCCGGCCCTAGGCCAGCACGCCCTTGCGGTCGTAGAGCACCTTGGCGAAGGGCTTGGGATCCTTCAGGACGATGTACTCCGTGCCCGTCACGCTCACGCGGACGGCCGGACTTGACGAGGCGAGACTTGCCCGCGGGAAGAGCGTGCACTGCGATCCGGAGCCGTCGGCCAGAGCCTCCGACAGTGTGCCCAGGCACATGTCGACGGCCAGGCTGCCGCGGACCTTGTAGACCACCGCATCAAAGACGCCGCCGGCCTTCAGGGCGAGTTGTGTCACGACGAAGTCCTGCATCTGCAGTCGTCCCGAGCCCTCGATGCTGTAGGTGCCGAACTTCTCCAGATCGAGAGTGACCCTGACGGATGTCGACATCTCGACGAAGAGCTGGTTGCTTGCCGACTCCTTGCCCGCAACGGGAATGCTCGCCGTGACAGTGATGGGGTCCAGCGCGATGTCGACGGGCCCGAGCTTTGCCTGGGACCGCCCCGTGAGATTGACAGTGAATCGATCACGCAGCTGCTTCACGTCTCCCTTGACCGACGCGAGTACGCCGAAACCGGACTTCACGTCGCCGATTTCGATCGCGCCATCGATCGTCACATCGAACTTGTCGCTGCCCGTGTCGATGTCGAGCGTGACCTGGGGTCCGCCGATGCCCTCGTGGCTGCGGAACCCCACGACGCCGTACAGGTCGAGCCGGTCCATCTCGATCACGGCATCGATGCGCACGCCAGCGCTATCGATCTGCAGGCCTGCCGCGGCCTGGAAGGGCGAACCCAGCAGCGAGCCCTGCACGGCAAAGGCCCAGCCCGCGGGGATCTGCTGGATGCGACGCCCGTCCGGCACAGCGCAGCCGACCGGCGCAAGGACGAGCCGGAAGTAGTGGCCCGTTACCAGTCCCTGGCCGCCGAGATCGACGACGGGGTCGCCGCCATCCGATCCGACGCGGAACTCAAGGCATGGTCGCGCGAGCTCGAGGTTGGCCGCGAGCGCGACGGGGGATCCGGGCAGCAGGCCGATGGATGAGCCCCATCCGTCGGGGAGCGTGACGTCGGCGTTGAGCGCCACGGAGGGCGTGCCCGTGACGAGGTCGATGGCGGCGCTGGCCGAGAGGCGGCGGAGCGTCAAGCCCCTCACGCCGAAGGCATCGTTGACCTGTCCGGAAGGAATGCCGGCCTGCAGCTGGATGCGCAGGGACGTGCCGACCGTGTAGCCCACGCCGATGCGCACTTCAAGCGGCGTCGACGACGCCGGCACGACACCAGATCCCTCCATCTCCAGCGTGCCCGTCCCGAAGAAGTAGCCGTCGAATCCCGGTGCGGGGCCCGCGAGCCGGACATCGAGCCCGAAGCCCAGCTGCCCCACGGTGAGCGCGGCACCCTCGCCGCGGTAGAGGTCGATATCGTTGTCGGCGTTGTAGGCGACGGTGAAGTGCGCCTCCTGCAGGTCCTCGCTGATATCGGCTTCGAAGGTCACGCCGCGTCCGGGGATCCCGAAGCGCTCCTTCATCGTGTCGGGGAAGACGAATCCGCCGTTCATGATGAGCCGGTTGGCCTCGATGGTGTCTTTGCCGTCGACGGTGGCACCGGCAGGGAAGGTGGTGAAGGAGACCCGGGGCGTCACCGCCTTGAGTCCGCCGCCGATGTCGATCGTCTCCCCGCTGCCCCAGATGCACAGGCCGCGCGCGTCGCTTTGCACGTGGAGGCGGTACTCCTTGGTAAGGATTCTGGCGGTGCCGGCGAAGCGCACGGTGATGCCCGGCTCCTCGGCCGGCTTGGTGCCGCGCGGCACGCAGGAGGTCGGAGCGCCCCGGCTGATGACCACGCGTACGTCGGTCAGCTGCATCTCGTCGGGACCGATCTGCAGGTCGCTCGCACCGCTGGTGAAGACGAAGTCCAGGGTCGCCAGGTTGACATCGGCGCGAGCGGTGAAGGTGGTGGGACGCGGATTGCCGGGCAGGAGGGCCTCGACCTCCGCGGTGATGAAGAACTTGATCTCGTCGAGCCGGCAGTCAGGGCCTGTGTCATCTGCAGGACAGGCGTTGGTCAGCGTAGGGGTGAGGCTCTTCACGGTGACGGCGTCTCCGAGTGCGAGGCCATCGAGCGTCCCCGTGACGGACATGGTCAGCGATGCGTCGCCTTCCCCCGGGCGCGACTGAATGCTGCCGCGCAGTGCCCGCAGGACCGCGCCGTCTCCGAGATCCCAGGGCGCGGAGTCTGCGATCGACAATTCCCAGTCGTCGGTGGCTCGGTAACCGCCCTCGAGCGTGACGCCGTACGCCCGCGACTCACCCACGGACACGGCAGCGGTGGCAGCCAGCGCGATGCCCTCGGTCGACCAGTTGATGGAGGCACTTCCCAGCCGCAGGCCCCCGAGGAGCTCGCACTCGGGAGCCTGCCAGCCGCCCTCGCACGTGATGGGCAGGCGGAGGGAGTAGGTGTCGTCCTCCAGATTGGCGGAGCCCGTCCCGGAGGCCGTGATGAGCCCTCCGCGCGATGTCTCACCGAGGGCGAGATTCGCGACGGTCGCGGACACGCGGGCGACCTCATCGCCGGCGATGTCCATCGTCACGACCACCGTGCCGCGCGCACCCTGAGGCCCCGGTGGAGCCTGCGCCGCCTGGGTGAGCCGGACGGAGAGGTCCTCGGCGAAGTCGATGCGGGCCGCGTCCGCGGGCACATCCCAGCCCGAAGGGAGCGCGAGGACGAGCGCGAGGGGGCTCACGGCTGGCTCGCCCTTGACGGAGACGGGCTCGAACGTCGCCGAACCCACGAGCGCGCCGAGCGCGTCTCCGCGCAGGGGCGCCGTGAACTCACCGGAGACATCGAGTCCGATCGCATCCGTCAGTTCATTGGAGAAGGTGGAATTCACCGTCACCCGTGCGCGCGAGACGGTGAGGCCGTCCGCGGTCAGTCGCGCAGTGACACCGGCCAGTCGCACGCTCGCGGACTGCACGATCACGGCTCGGGTGATGTCGATGCCTCCCTCACCGGTGCATCGCCCCCCCCATCGAACGTGGCCGCATCGATGAGGGCCTCGTCGTAGCGGAAGCTCAAGCGCTGACTGCCCCCGGTGCCCATCGGCACGGCGTAGGCGCCCGTGTCGGAGCCCTCCTGACCCTTGCGGATCGCTCGGGCGATGCGACAGAAGCCATCGGCATCGCGCGGGCTCGCCTGGCGGGTCGTGCTGAGTCGAGCTGTGGCCGCCTGGGGCGCGACGGCGATCAGCACATGCTGGGCCTGCGAGACGACGCCGGAGGGCAGGGTCACGCGCGCCGTGACCAGGAGCGTGGCACCGGGACGTCGCGGTGCACTCACCGTGACTGCGTCTCCCCTGCCGATCGATCGATCCGCGATCGCCCAGGAGACCGTGCCGCGCCCCGCGTCCGCACCCTGTGCCGTGAGAGTGACGCGACTGCCTGCCCGCGCCGTGAGTGGACCCGCCACGCGCAGATCCCGGCGATCCTCGATGCGCAGCGACCCGCGCAGCGGCGAGAGTGTCGTGGCCGCGGCCAGGGCCGCCTCCGTCGGGGCCGCCGCCGTGAGCGTGCCCAGCAGGCGGTCCCCGCGCACCAGGATGCTGACGCGCCGTTCGATGACCTGGCCCTGAGCGATGACGCGCGCGGCGAACTCATAGCGCTGCCGGGCGGGCACACGCGTCAACTCGACCACCTGCTGAGTGCTGGCGGCGACCCCCTCGACGCTGCGCGGAGACAGGAAGCGCACAGGGGGCCCGCCGACCTGTCGCCAGGTCACCGTGGCGTACTGCCCCTGGAGCTGGCCGATGTCCGCCCGCAGCGAGATCTGCCGCGACTGCCGGGGGCCGTTGCGGAAGGCGGTGATGGTCGGTGAGCTGGAGGTGACGCGCAGTGTCGCCCGGGGGTAGACCGGCACCGTCCCCTGGTCGCCGACGGTCCAGTCGCCGAACTCCCGCGGGGCTCCGGACCAGCGAGCCCACGCGCGAATGCGCGCGACGTCGGAGTCGAAGGACTCCGCGATGTCCAGTGCCGCCAGGATGCGCGGCGGATCCTCGTCGCGCTCGACGCTGCCGCGCAACCGGCAGGTGGCCGACGCACGATCCGCGTCGATACGGCAGCGCCAGCGCTCGCCCCGGACCTTGTCGAGCGCGGTGCCCGACGGTGCGGCAATGCGCACCTGCAGGCCCTGCACGCGGGGGGTCTGGCGGGCGGTGCTGGCCAGGACGACCTCGAAGGTGCCCCTACCTCCGGGACGGCCGGGCGAGACGGACTGCGCCGCCACGGAGAGTTGCGGCGGCGCGGAGAGCAGCCCGTCGATGACGGTAGCGGTCCTGGCCGCCGGCACGGGCGAAGGCGCAGCGGACGGGGTTGCGGCGGACGCGGGTGGCGCGACGAGGCTGCCCGCGGCGAGGCCCGCGCACGCGATGACGGCGCCGAGGCCTGAGCCCATCGGGTACCTCACCATGCCCGACCCTTCGCCGCTGGCCCGGAGTGGGCCGTGCCCCAGTGGGGACGGCGTCCACTATGGCACGGTGGCGGCGCCCTTCGCCCGGCCAGCGAACCCGGTCGATCAGGGCCCGCTCCGCTGGCGGGGGACCCTGATCGACCGGAATCGCCTACTGCAGCAGGAGCGTGGCGCCGGAGCCGATGCGCATGCCCTCGCTGAAGGCGTGAGTGCCAAGAGCGGAGTTGAGCAGGCCCGCCGCCCCCGGAGCCAGCTTGACCGTGAAGGTCGTCGTGCTGCCGGAGGTCTTTGCGTTGGTCAGCGTGAAGATCGTGTACTTGCCCAGGTCGGTGTCGGTGGCGTAGACGCGCCCCTTGAGCGTGCCGGCCCCAAGATTGGCCGTGAGGTTGGACACGACCACGGTGCGCCAGCCCATCGCGCCGTTGTGCGAGATGAAGAGCTCACCCAGATGCGACGCCTTGCCGTTCTTGACGTCCGAGATCGGGAAGGACAGGGCGAGTTTGCCCGGGGGCAGGATGGTGCTTCCGCCCGGATCCTCGCCGTTGACGGTGATGTTGGACTTCAGGAGCGCCTCCGTCACACCCGCGTTGACGCGGATGGCCGTGAGGCCGAGGGTCTTGCTCTGGTCTGCCCACGCCGCGGTGGCTGTCGGCACGAGGAATGCCGCGGCCAGCCCGACCGTGGCCGCGATCCCGATGAGCTTCTTCGTATCTGGTCCTTCCCCCGCAGCGTGGACTCCGCGCCCGTTGCGCGGGCTGCTCGTCGACCCTAGGGGGACCGGGCGCCTGGCGCTAGGGGTCGGCAGGTGGTGGGCCCTTGGGACGCACCACCAGCACAATGACACCCGCCAGGGCGACGAGGGCGCCGAGGACGGTGTAGACCGGCTGACCGGTCATGAAGCTCTCCTCGAGGAACCCCAGCGAGATCGCCGCCCAGAAACCACCGATCATGATGAGGACCAGACCGATGGTGCGCCGCAGCGGACTGATCTCCTTCATGGGCGCGTAAGGAACCATTGGACGGTGGCGAAGGAGTCGTCGTCTTCCATGAGTTCGCCCACGATGACCTGCCCTGTCCAATCCTCGGCCTGGACGTCGAAGTACGACGCCCCCACCGTGATCGCATCCGGATCGACCAGGGTGAAGCCCGCCGCCTCGAGGGCACCTGAGGCGTAGAACTCCTGCAGAGGCGTGAGCTGATCTGCCGGGAAGCGCCAGGTGGCGCTCACCAGGCCGCCCACCGCGGGGAAGTAGTCGACCTCCACCTCGCCGATGCCCTCGCCGACAGCGATCAACTCTCCACCGTCCGGCACGGGCAGGGACGCCAGCCAGGCGGGCTGGGGGATCTCCGAGGCATCGGCCTCGAGCCAGAACTCCGCGGCAGGGGAGCCCGGGCCGGGGTCCTTCGATGACATCAGGACCACGCGCAGCCCGTCGCTCTCCCGGGTCATCACCAGCGTGCTGCTCGAGTCCGTGGTGGAGATGGAGTTGTACGCCCAACCCTGAGGGGCCGCCGCGCCGTAGGCCTCCAGCGCGTCCTTGCTCGGCGCGATATCGACGCCGATCATCTGGATGGACTCCAGGGTGTCACCCCATTCTTCGACGACACGGCCCGCGCCGACGACGTTGCCGTCGGGCAGGGGTGCGTCGGAGTCGAAGAGCGGCAGAGCACCAGCGAGATCAGCCGTCGAGGCCGGTGATCCGATCAGGGCTGAGTAGGCAGCGAGCGCATCGTCGACCACATCGACGAACGCAGCGCTCGCGGGCGCCGACGCGGTCGCAGACGACTCCTCCACCTGGGTGGGGGCCGCCGACGATGTCACCGATGATGCAGCCGACGAGGCAGGGGTGGGCGCGGCCGACGACTGCGCAGTGTCGGAGCTCGCCCCACCGCATGCGCTCAGCCCAAAGACCAGGATCGCCGGTGTCGCGATAAGGGTGGGACGACGCATCCCTCGATGATAGGCCTCGGGATGGCACGTGTCTTGCGTTCGCCGGGCGCCGCCGTACGCGCGCCCGTGCGCTCCCCTAGCCTCAGGGCATGCGCGCACCGAAGTGGCTGGCCACGACCGTGTCGCGCTATCGACTCCTCGACATCGAGTACGCCGCCCTGCGCGTGGTCGGTCGCGGCCTTTTCCTGGCGGTCATGCTCATGGTGGCCTTCCTCTATGTCTTCGCGCGCGTGACCGATCTCATCTCCGGTGACAACGAAGTGCTCATCCCGACGACGAGCGTCAGTGCGAGCGTCGACCTCGGGGCTCTCGCGCGGGGAGCCTTCTCGCGCACAAGCGCATCCGTCGTGAGCGTGCTCGGCACCCTGACCCTCATCGCCTCCGCCCTGCTCACCGGACACGCGCTGCGCCAGGGCAGTCGTCGTGCTCTGCTCGGCGTTCAGGCGGGCTCGGTCCGGCTCCTCTCCGGCCGCACGCTCGCGGTGTCCTTCCTGCTGGCGGTCGCAGTCTTCGCCACGTGGCTGTTGACCCTCGCAACGTCGATCCGGCGCCGGGCGTGGTCGGCGCTGCTGGGCCGGGAGCTGGACGAACTCACGGTCAACGCGGGCAAGGCGCTCGCGGTCGTCGTGAGCCTGCTCATCATCACGGCAGGCGTGCTGGTGGTGGTCCGATTCATCGCGGGTCGGCTCACCCGCACGGCCCTGCTCGCCGCCCTGCTGGTGTCAGTGGTGGTCGTGGTGGCGAACTTCCTGCTGCTCTACACCTACGTGGGGGCACTCATCAATCCGGCGGTGTCCGCGGGCATGGTGCTCATCCTTGCGCTGCTGCTGTGGGTCAACATCTGCGTGCGCGCCTACCTGGGCGCGCTGTGCTGGGTGGGCGCCGCAGCAGACGCGCCGAGTGGGCAGTTGTCGGATGGGGCTCCCCCTAAGGCGGGCCCGACAAGTGACCACTCGGCACCGGGGAGACCTAGTTAGCCGGAGTGAGGGTGAGTGTCGCCTCCTCCGCAGCATCCATTGCCTCCGCGCTCCACGCCCACGCGAACTGTCCGCCGGTCTGCCACGCCTGCACTTGGTCCTCGTAGTTCGGGTTGAAGGCGTGGCCGCTGTTGCCGGTGAGATTGACCCACGTGGAGTTGTCGAAGTTCGCCAGGTCCACGACCTGGCGCATGCTCGGCACCCAGGTCACCTCGAAGCCCTCGCTCGGCGTCCAGCCGGTCGCATTGACGATGCCGCTGCCGCCCGCGGTGTCGATGGGTCCGCGGTTGAAGAGCGCCTCGATCGGGGCGATGCCCGATGCGCCGAGCGTGCCGTGCTGCAGGGTGAGGTTGTGCAGCGCACCCCAGCGCCATGACGCCGGATCATCGCCCTGCAGGCCAACCAGGTCCTGGTACGCCGCATCGAGGCTGGCGGTGACGGCGGCGTCGCGGCCCTCGGTCTCAGCCGTGAGCGGGTCGTCCCACCACGGGTCGTCGGGGCGATCCCACAGCGTGCGCATGACCTCGAAGAACTGGTCGTCTCCGCTGGCAGAGCTGATCTCGGTGCCCGTCTTGGAGTCGAACATTCGCGTGAGGAGCTGGCGCCAGAAGGCATTGAAGTACGCCGCCGGGGCCGAGTCGATGCCCTGCTGGTAATCCCATCCGTCGAGCAGCGCCATCGCCGACTGCGTCGCCTCCTGCACGGGCATGTCGGCGAGGCGAGGCACGAGGAAGTCGGCGTTCGCACTCCAACTGTCCATCTGCAGTTCCTGCATGTCTGCGATGGTGAAGGGCTCGCCTCGCTCGATCTGGCCCGTGAGGAGGTCGACGATGCGCTGGCTCCGGGCACCGTAGGACCAGTCATCGGTGATGAAGTAGGGGTAGTCCGGCCCGATGACGGCCTGGTTGGCCGTGACGATCCAGCCCTCGGGTGGGTTGTAGGCCCACGGCAGCGCCTCGAAGGGAATGCTGCCGGTCCAGCCGATCTCGCTGGACCACCCGGGCACGGGCCACTTGCCGTCGTAGCCCTGGCGGATGGGGATCACCCCGGGCATCTGGTAGCCGATATTGCCGTCGACATCGGCGTAGAGCAGGTTCTGCGCGGGCACCTCCAGGATCGCGGCCGCCTGGCGGAAGGCCTCGAAGTCCTGCGCGCTGTTGAGCAGCGCAAAAGCATCAAAGGTCGTGCCCGGCTGCAGTGCGGTCCAGCGCAGTGCCACCGCGTAGCCCTCGCCTGGGTCACCCACGTCCGCGGAGCCCGGCGCAGGGACGGGGGCTTCACGCCCGATGGTCACGAAGTCCTCGCCCGCCTCGATCACTTCGGAGATGATCGGGCCGGACTCCGTGGAGCGGATGGTGATGTCGACGGGATCGCCTCCCGCAACCTGGATGCGCTCGGTGCGCACGTCAAGCGGCACGAGCGCACCGTCGTACTCATAGGAATCGCCCTCAACCCTGGTGAGCACGAGGTCGGTGACATCGGGCCCGGTGTTGGTGAAGCCCCACGCGAAGCGATCGGTGTGGCCGATGAAGACACCGGGCAGGCCCGCCATGGTCCATCCGCCCACGGCGACCGGGCACTGCGGACTGACGGTGCGGCAGCGCAGGTTGGCCTGGTACCACAGGCTCGGCATGCTCGGCGCCAGGTGAGGATCGTTCGCGAGGATCGGCTTGCCCGTCGTGGTGTGGCGACCGTCGACCGCCCAGGAGTTCGAGCCGATCCCCTTGCCGGCGGGCCCCATCCACGGATCCAGCAACGACGCCGCGGCGAGCACGCCCTGCAGCGTGTCGGCGATGGCCGGCACCTCCTCGGGCATCACGCGCATCGCGGCGGCCGCCGCTGTCGCCCCCACCGCCGCGGGCTGGTAGGCATCGCCGTCCACCGAGCCACCCTCGACAATCGGGCGGTTGCGATCGAAGGGGTACGGCGGGAAGACCTGCTCGGCCTGGTCCACGGATGTCGCGGACGCGAGCACGACGCGGTAGATCTCGTCGTTCATGTTGCCGCGCAGGTCCCACGCGAGTGCCTTGAGCCAGGCGACCGAGTCGGCCGGGGTCCACTGCTCGATCTGGTAGCCCGGATTCGTCAGCCCGAGAACGGCATATTCCAGGCTGACATCAGACTTCGGACGGTCCGCGAGGTAGGCGTTGACCCCCGCGGCGTAGGACTCGAGCATGAGGCGCGACGTGTCATTGAGAAGCGGCACCTCCTGCTCGGCGATCCGTCGCCACCCCAGAGTGCGCAGAAAGGCATCGGTGGGCACCTGGCTCTCGCCGAACATCTCCGACAGGCGCCCCGCCGTGATGTGACGGCGCACGTCCATCTCCCAGAAGCGGTCCTGTGCGTGCACATAGCCCTCGGCGAACATCAGGTCGGCGAGGCTGTCGCCATAGATCGTGGGGATGCCGAGCTCGTCGCGCACCACATCGACGGGGGCGGTCAGGCCCGCGACGGCGATCGTGCCGTCGGTCTGCGGCCAGCTGCGCTTCACGGTCCACTGCAGGAACGACGAAATCGTCGCCAGGATCAGCACCAGGATGATGGCGAGGATTCCGAGGACCCAGGGCCAGCGCCGACGCTTGCCAGACGTGCGGGATGCGGTCGGGGTGGCAGAGTCGGTCACCGGCCCAGGCTAGGCGGATCGGGCGCGTCTGCGCAGGAGGATCGCCCGGGCCTACGTCTCCTCGACGCGTGAATACCAGACCCGATCGGCCACGGACACGACATCGTCGGACATCGCGGTCATGCGGCGGTAGAGCTCGCGGCACCCGATGACGATCCGGATGTCACTGACCTCGAGCAGGTCGCCCATGGCACGCCGGTAGACGCGCTCGAGCTGGCGTTGGGATTTGACGGCAGCGTCGGCGGCGTCGGTAGCCAGGCCGTGCCGGTCGCGTCGACCGTCGAGCCGGTCGAAGGCCACACGGATATGCCCCACGCCCTCGGAGAGCAGCACCGCCATCTCGGCCACGCCGCGAACTTTGGGCGGATACGGCCGTCTATGGGCACTATCCGCCCAAAGTTCCGGGCTATCCTCCGCCGACCGAGACGGCTCGGGACAGTGCCCCTGGCCTCAGCCGGAGTTCGCGCTCTGCGGCATCACGCGACCACGCATCCGCCTGCTCGCGACTGAGCACGTCACCGTGAGCGACGACCTGCAGGATGAGCCCGTCCAACAGCGAGAGAATGCGCCATGCACTCGCGTCGGGATCGTCACACTGCATCACGCCGTCATCGACACCCTGGCCGATCACGTCAGCGAGCGCGCGCTGCCACTCCTCATTCAGCCGTCGTGAGGTACGCCGCAGGGCCGGACGGCGCGATGCCTCCGCCCAGGCGTCCAGCCAGATCTGCATGCCGAAGTCACCGCTACCGTCGCGGATGCCCCGGTCGTAGGTGTCGAAGAAGATCGCGAGCCTCTCGACCGCATTCCCCCCCTGGGACAGCCCCTCGAGCACCTCGACGAGATCGGCGCGCGCCGCCTGCTCGAAGGCCTCGGCGAGGAGATCGTCCATGGAGGCGTAGTAGTGGTGGATCAGGCCGCTCGACGTGCCGAGCTCGGCGGCTACGTCGCGCACCGTCGTGCCGGCGATGCCGCGGCGCGCCATGACGGCCCGCGTGGCCGCGACGATCGCGGCGCGGCGCTCCTCAGGGCTCATCCGGGCCATGCGAGAACGCTAGACCCTATTGCGCAGTTGTCCAATAGGACTCTAGGCTGGCCCCGTGCCGGGCGGCGCCCCCCGCTGCCCGGCACCCCACTACTCGTCGGAGGCGCCATGCTCAAGCAGACCCCCTTCCATCCGCGGCTGGTTGCCTTCAGCCAGGGCCAGGCCTGGGGCAATTGGGCGGGCTACCTCTCCGCATTGCGCTACGACCTGTCGTCCAAGCACGAGTACTTCGCCGTACGCAATGGCGCGGGCTTCTTCGACACCTCCCCGCTCCACAAGTACTGGATCCGAGGCCGGGACGCCGAGCGCTTCTGCTCCTACGTCTTCGCCCGAGACATCCGCCCGCTCAAGCCCGGGCGCGCGCAGTACACGATCTGGTGCGACGACGCCGGCTACGTCATGGAGGACGGCGTCATCTTCCGCTACTCCTCCGATGAGTTCCTGCTCACCGCGGCGGAGCCCAACCTCGGCTACTTCCGCCAGCTCGCGCGCCCCTTCGATGTCGAGGTCATCGACTGCAGCGAGGACTACGCCTCGCTCGCCATCCAGGGCCCGCGCTCACGCGCGATCCTCGAGGCCCTCACTCCCGACGTGTCCGACCTGCGCTACTTCGCCTTCGCCGAGACCAAGATCGCCGAGACACCCGTCACGGTGAGCCGCACCGGCTTCAGCGGCGACCTCGGCTACGAGCTGCTCATCCCCGCCGGCGACGCGCTGAGGGTCTTCGACGCGATCTGGGAGGCCGGGCGCCCGCACGGCCTGCGCCCCTACGGCGACGAGGCCCTCGGCATGACGCGCATCGAGGCGGGTCTGCCGCTCATCGGTGTGGAGTTCAGCTCGAGTCGCTACGCCTTCACCGACGATGAGCGCTTCACCCCTGACGAGCTGGGCCTGGGCTGGCTGCTCAAGGGTGTCGACGACACCACGCGCCCCTTCATCGGGCGCGACGCGATCATCCGCGAGCGCATGGAGGGCACATCGCGCTGGCGGACCGTCGGCATCACCGTGTCATGGCAGGACTACTACGAACTCTTCGACAGCAACGGCCTCCTCGCGGTCCCCGACGAGATCCCCGTCCCCTGGGAGTCGATGATCTACAACGACAGGGACAAGCGCATCGGCTACTCCACGAGCTTTATGTACTCCCCCGTGCTTCAGTGCCACATCGGCATTGCGCGCATTAAGCCGAAGTATGCCGAGCCCGGCACCGAGGTCTTCATCGAGCAGACGGTCAACCATGAGTACATCAACGTGCGGGCGACCGTGACGACCCTGCCGTTCTACAACCCCGAGAGGAAGACGGCCTGACATGTCCGACACCCACTCCTACGATGCGATCGTCATCGGTGGCGGTCACAACGGCCTCACCAACGCCGCCTACCTCGCCAAGGCAGGTCAGCGCGTGCTCCTCCTGGAGCAGAACAACCTCGTGGGCGGCGCAGCCATCACCGAGGAACTCCGGCCCGGATTCAACTTCACGACGTTCTCCTACGCCCTCAGCCTGCTGCGGCCGGAGATCATCGCCGAACTCGACCTCGTGCGCTTCGGATTCATGCCGCTCTACATGCGCTCGCACTTCGCTCCGATGGACAACGGCGACTACTTCCTCATCGGCCCCGATGCCGCGGTCAACCGCGCCGAGATCGCGCGGCACTCCAAGGCGGATGTCGACGGCATGGAGCGCTTCGAGCACGACACCGCACGCGTGCGGCAGTTCATCCGCCCGCTCTTCGACAGCATCCCGCCCAATCTCTTCAGCGACGACCCGGCGGACACCGAGCGCATGGCCTGGCTCGTCAAGCACCTGGGCAATGCCGACAAGAAACTCCTTCACGACACCGTGCGCCTGCTCACGGGCAGCATCGCCGACTTCTGTGACGACTATCTCGAGTCCGACATCATCAAGGCGACCATCTGCTCGGCCGCGTGCGTGGGCATCAAGCTCGGGCCGATGTCCCCGGGCTCCGGCATCAACTGGCTCTACCTGTCCATGGGCGAGCACGACGGCATCGGCGGCTCGTGGTCTTTCCACAAGGGTGGCAACGGCGGATTCACCCAGGTGCTGGCGCGCGCGGCGACGGCGTACGGCGCAGACATCCGGCTTGAGTCGCGGGTCTCCAGCCTCATCACCGACGGCGGTGAGGTGCGGGGGGTCGTGCTCGACGACGGCACCGAGTTCCGGGCGCCCGTGGTCGTGAGCTCCCTGGATCCGCGGCGCACCTTCCTGCAGATTGCTGATCCGCGCGAGCTGCCCGCGGACCTTGTCGAGACCATCCAGCGCTTCCGCTTCCAGGGCATCACGTCGAAGGTCAACTTCGCACTCGACGGAGTCCCCCACTATCCCGCGCTCGGCGACCGCACCGACCAGTACGGCGGATTCATCAATGTCGCACCGACCGTGGAATACATGGAGCGCGCCTACGACGCGGCAAAGTACGGCTGGTACAGCGAGCACCCCTACATCGACGCGTCGATCCAGTCCTTCATCGACCCCGATATGGCTCCCCCCGGCAAGCACGTGATGTCGTGCTACGTGATGTACACCCCGTACCAGCTCAAGGACAGCACCTGGGACGCCCAGCGGGAGAACATGGCCGACCGCGTGCAGGCGACGATGCAGCGCTTCTTCTCTAACTTCAACGACCTCGTGCTCCAGCGCGAGATCGTCTCGCCGGACATCATCGAGGCCAAGACGGGGCTGTCCGAGGGCAACATCTACGCCGGGGAGTTCTTCCCGCACCAGATGTACTTCTTCCGACCCGCCCCCGGATACAGCGACTACCGCACGCCGATCCGCGGCTACTACCAGTGCGGATCGGGCACGCACCCCGGCGGTTGCGTGATCGGAGCGCCGGGGCGCTTCGCCAGCCAGCAGGTGCTGGCCGACGCCAAACGCTAACCGCTACTGGTTCTGCTGCTGATCGTTCTGATTCTGGTTCTGATTCTGGTTCTGGTTCTGGTTCTGCTGATCTTGGTTCTGATTCTGATTCTGATTCTGATCTTGGTTGCCCGAGCATGCGCTGAGCGGTGCGAGCACGAGTCCTGCCGCGAGGGCAGCGGCGGCGGCGCGCCGCAAACGAGGTGTCATGCCCGCATCCTGCCACCGCTTCCGGGCGGGCGTGGGAGCCTTCGCCGACGAGCTCGGCGGCAGGGGGGACTACTCCTCGATATCGCTTTCGGGCTCGGTTTCCTCCGTATCGCCAGAGTCGGTCTCGCCTTCCTCGCTGCTGGAGTCTTCCTCGACCTGCTCGGTCTCATCACCGGATGAGGACGAGCATGCCGTCACTGCGGGCACAACGAGGCCGAGTCCGAGGATCCCCGGTCGCCTATGGGGGCGACGTACTGACGAGGTCTCCGCGCGGAGGTACTCCCCTTGACCGCTCCACGTCAGGCAAGGTCCGCGCATCGCGCAAATCCGGCTAGGCCAGCGCCTCGATCACCAGGTCCGGGAAGTCGGTGATGATCCCCTCCACCGCACACTCATCCGCGAGCAATCGCACCAGCGCCTGCAGGCTGGGAGCGCAATGCGGCAGGTCATCGGCGCGCACGGTCCAGGGGGTCACGTAGAGCCCCGCGTCGTGCGCCCACCCGGCAAGCTCACCCGCGGCCATCGGCTCGCCATGGCGCAGCAGCATCCGCACGTCCGGTCCGATGCCATCCGCCCACTCGCGAATGCGCTCCATCCCGCCCGGTTGGAGCATCCAGTCGTAGTCGTAGTTCTCCCACGTGCCATCGGGCATGCGCTCGTAGGTCTCGTGACCCTCGGTGCGACAGATCAATTGCGTGAGGGGTACGTCGACCCCCGCGGCCGGGCCCACCTCGGCGCGGATGCGCTGCAGCGCATGTGCGTCGAAGCTCATGACACGGCAACGCGACTCTGGCGTGCGGTATCCGTAGCGCGCCAGCACGTCGTACACCGCCGCGGAGAGGTCCTTGCCCTCCTGCTCGTGGAACCACGGGGACTTCAGCTCGGTGAACATCCCCACGTCGCGCCCCGAACTATGCCGGAGCCCCTGGAGAAACTCGATCTCGTCCTCCAGCGTGTGGAAGGCGAAGTGCGACTGCCACACGGGGAAGCGGTCCGGAAACACCGCGACAGCGCGGCCGTCGACCACCGTGAATCGCTCGGTGACGGACAGGCTGAGGATCTCGTCAAGGTCGAAGTCGATGACATAGAAGTGGCCATCGGCTCGCTCGCGCCCCGGGAATCTCTCAGCGACGTCGCTGACGTTGTCAAGCCACAGGTCATGGTTGATGAGCAGCCGATCATCGCGGGTCATGACGACGTCGTGCTCGACGTAGTCGGCGCCCATACCGGCCGCCAGAGCCTTGGCCGGCAGCGTGCTCTCAGGGAGGTAGCCACTGGCACCCCGGTGCGCGATCACGAGCGGCCTCATGCGCCGCAGGCTAGCGGGACAACCAGCCCGCTAGGAGCCCTTCTGCATCTCCCGCTGGATCTGATCCTCGGTGAGCGGCTTGTTCATCATCTGGTTGACGCCGTAGAAGATCGCGCCGATGAGGAAGCCGCCCATCACCCAGACCGGCCAGAAGTAGCCGCGTCCGGAGAGGAACCAGATGAGCACCATGAACAGGGAGACGACGATCGCCCCGATGATGTAGTTGACGAAGCCGCGGCGCTGATGGAGCCGATGAATCGCCTGCTGGCGTGCACTGTCATCACTCATCCCTGCACGATAGACCCCCTGTCAAGGGAGAGCGCGGACGCCGAGGGCCCCGACTTGCTCGGCGGCGCGATCCCCGACTCAGTGGATGGATGAGCACCCTGACCTGTCCCAAGTGCCACGATCTTCCTCGACCGCGTCGCCGCCGTCCTACGACCGCGACTACGACGACCACCGGGGCAAGCCCTACAAGAAGCGCAAGAGCTTCCTCGAGGAGCTCTTCGACTGACTCAAGCGCCTACCATGGCGGCATGCGCCGCACCGGGATCGTCCTCGCAACCCTGGTGGCATGCGTACCGCTCATCGGTACGGTTCCCGCTACGGCAACCCACGATGTCGCCGCCGATGCCGCCAGTCCTGCCACGACAACCCCCCAGACTCCGCGCGCGTCCCTGGACTGGCGCGCCTGCGGGTCGTCCCTGCCGAGTCAGGCGCGCTGCGCCACCCTCACCGTGCCGCGCGACTGGGGCGACCGCCGCGTCGACGGCACCTACCGCATCTCGGTGGCGCGGATCCCCGCGGAGAAGCCGTCGGAGCGCATCGGAGTCCTGACCTTCAATCCGGGCGGCCCCGGATCGGCCGCGGTTTCCAACATCACCTGGGTCCAGGGCATGCTGCCCCAGCGCGTGCGCGACCGATTCGACATCGTCGCGTGGGACCCGCGTGGAGTCGGCGGCTCCGAGCCCAGCATCACCGGCTGCACCGTCAAGGACATCAGCCCACCGAAGACGGGTCCGGTCGACTGGGATGCGTGGGCCAGTAGGTACATGCGCGTCAACGGGCAGGCGGCCGCCGGGTGCTACGAGGCAAACCGTCGCCATGCGCCCTACGTCGGCACCTGGCAGCTGGTGCGCGACCTCGACGCGCTGCGCGCAGCGCTGGGTGAGGCCTCATTGACGTTCTGGGGCATGAGCTACGGCTCGACGGTCGGACGCTCCTACGCGCAGTACTTCCCCCAGCGGGTGAGGGCGCTCGTGCTCGACGGAGTCATCTCACCGCTGTCCACCATCGACCTGTGGGCCCGCGAGCACACGTGGGATGACCCCCTCGCGATCACGACGATGCTCGACGCCCTGGGCCCGGCGTACCAGGCGAAGTACACCCGGGTCATGGCCTCGCTGCAGACGCGCACACTGCGCTCGAGCAGCGGGGGTCGGATCACACGCTGGACCGTCGGCAAGGACATCATCAGCTGGGCGTCCTATCAGACGACGTGGAGCTCGGTCGCCAACCTGCTCGATCAGGTCGATGCCGGCCTGCGCGCGCGCGATGCCACGGTGCGCCAGCGGGCCATCGACACCGCGGCGGGAATGCTTGCCGACGCCCGCCCCGGCCAGCCCGAGCCCAAGGGGTGGTTCGACCCGCAGTGGACCTATGTCAACTGCTCGGACATGCCTGACCGGCCCACCCCCGCTCGCCTGGCTCAGCTCGCCCGCGAGGGCGCCGCGGCCGGTGGTGTGCACGTCGGCCAGGCGGTGCTGCGCGAAGGTGCGCAGTGCGCAGGACTGCCCGTCTTCGGCCGGGCGATCCCTCGCATCACGTCGCCCATCAGTCTGCCGACGCCTCCGCTCATCGCCAACGCGCGCGCGGACAACCGCACGCCGTGGACGGCGGCGATCGAGATGAGCCGTGCGTTCGCCGGATCACGCACGGTGGAGTACGGCGGCACCCACCACATCGTCTACGGCCGCACGACGACCTGCGTGGACCGCCCCATCACGAGATACCTCGTCAATCAGAGACTGCCCGGACGCGACGTCACCTGCCCGCTGAGGTACTGACATGGATGACGCTCCCCGCACTCTGCCCGAGGCGGTACGCCGCGCCGCGCGGCTGTGGCCCGATCGCGTGGCCTGGATATTCGACCTGCGCGAGGGGCCGTCGAGCGCGGCACCGTCGTCGCTCACCTTCTCGGACATCGCCCGCGGAGTCGACCGCGTGGCCCGTCACCTGCGCGCGAGGGGCGTGCGCGCTGGGCAGCGGGTCGGCGTACTCCTGCACAACGGGCCCGAGTGGGCCCTGGTGTGGCTCGCGCTCGCGCAACTCGGTGCGACCGCAGTGCCGCTCGGCACGCGCCTGCGCCGCGACGACGCGGGATGGATCGTCACGAAGTCGCGAGCGGTGGCCATCGTCACGACCCCTGCCCTCGCCGAGGGCATCGGTCCGCTGGGCATCCCCGTGATCGACGTCGCGGAGTTCCACGATGATCGGGACGATGATGCCGACGACGGCGACGACGTCGCACCTCTGCCCGGCGTTCACGATCCCGACGACATCGTCAACGTGCAGTTCACATCAGGCACGACGGGCCACCCCAAGGGCTGTCTGCTGTCGCACCGCTACTGGCTGCACCTGGCGAGGAGTCTCGTCGATGGCTTCCCGCGACTCACGCCGAGTGATCGCATGCTCACCGCCCAGGCGATGTCCTACATGGACCCCCAGTGGAATCTCGTCGCCTCCCTCGTGAGCGGGGCTTCCCTCGTGATCCTCGACGGCTTCCACCCGTCGACCTTCTGGGAGAGGGTGCGCGAGCACGAGGTCACCTACTTCTACTGCCTGGCGTCCATGCCGGTGCTCATGCTCACTACGCCGGCTGACGCACGCGACCGAGAGCATCGCGTGCGGGTGATCCAGTGCTCGGCCATCCCGCCCGCGCGGCACGCGGAGCTCGAGCAGCGCTGGGGTGTCCCGTGGTTCGAAGTCTTCGGCATGACCGAGACAGGCGGCGACATTCACGTGACCGACATCGAGCACGATGCGCTCGTGGGCTCGGGAGCCATCGGCGTGGTCAAGCCCGGACGCGAGGCGAGGGTCGTCGCCGACGGCATCGATGTGCTCCCGGGCGACATCGGCGAGCTCCTCCTGCGCGGCCCGGGGATGATGTCGGGCTATGACGACGAGCCGGAGGCCACAGCGCGGGTGTTCCGCGGCGGCTGGCTGCACACCGGTGACCTCGCGCGCCGCGACTCCGCGGGGGTCATCCGCCTGGTGGGTCGGCTTAAGGAGGTCGTACGCCGCGGGGGCGAGAACGTCGCCGCGCGCGAAGTCGAAGACACGCTGCTCTCGCACCCCGGAGTGCGCATGGCGGCCGTCGTCGGCGTGCCCGATGAGATCCGGGGCGAGGAGGTCAAGGCCTACCTCGTGCTCACCGACGACCGGGATGCCCAGCAGGCGGCCGACGAGCTCGGCCCCTTCTGCTCCGAGCGCATCGCCCGCTTCAAGGTGCCGCGCTACTGGGAGGTGCGCGACGACCTGCCTCGTACGCCGTCCGAGCGCGTGGCCAAGCCCGAGCTCCGCCCGGGGCGCACGTGGGATGCCGAGACGACCACCTGGGGGGAGGTGCCCGCACCTTGACGGCCACCACGCTGCGCGACTACGTGCCCGCCGACGATACGGCTGCGCGCGCGATCTATGAGGCGTCCTTCCCACCCAGTCTGCGCGCACCATGGGCTGACCTCGTCGACCACCGTGATGACGAGCGGCTGCTCATCCTCGACGACTCGGCGTTCGGACCCGCGGGCATGGCCCTGGTCCGACGGCTCGGCCAGACCGACATGGCCTTCGTCCGCTACCTCGCTGTCGATCCCGCGAGGCGCGATAGGGGTCTGGGCACCGACCTCGTCACGCACCTGCGCCACGCGCTGCGATCCGATGGGGTCGGCGCGCTCCTCCTCGACGTGGAGGAGCCGATCGGCGAACACGCGGAGCAGGACCGTCGTCGCATCGCCTTCTATCAGCGATGCGGCATCGACGTGCTCGACGTACCCGACTATGCCCCGCCCGAGCACGGTGAGACCGGTGAGATCGTGCCCCTGCTGCTCATGGGCGAGGTCCTCGATGGGGGCCAGCCACTGACCGGCACCCGACTGCGCGACGCGGTCCGCGCCGTCATGACGCACCGATACGGCGTGCAGGCCTGATTCGCGCTGAAGCAGGAGCTACGCGGCCTTGCAGACAACGCCGCGGGCACGGGGCTCATCGGTCACCGTGATGACGCAGACGCTGTCCTCGCCTGTCATCGTCAGCATCACCTTCGGGCCCTTCGATGCGACACTGGTCGTCACGTCGGCAGTCGACGCGAGCTGTCGCATGAGCGGACTGAGGGCGATCGTGATCAATTGATCGCTCAGGGTGTCCGGCCAGTCGATCTTCAACTGCTCGAGGACCGCATCGGCAAGGCGATCGGTTTCCATGTCCGCAGCGCTCGGCTTCTTGGGAGCGGCAGGGGTCTGCGGCGCGGGTGATGCGGGCGCGGGTGATTCGGGTGCGGTTGCCGCGGGGGTGGTCGGCGCAGACGAGCTCGCCGAATCGCCGGCGGAGGCCGTGGGGCCGGCCGAGCAGGCCGCGAGCAGCAGGGCTGTGCCCGCGAGGGTCAGGACGGTGAGCGTGCGCATCCGTCGACGCTAGGGCCGGCCGGGGCGTTGATGCGCGCTGAGCGCCTCATCCTTTTGGCCAGGAAATGCGGCCGCCCGGCCGCCGAGGGACGACGCGCCACTAGGCTGGCGGGGCAGTCGGCAGAGGAAGGGGACTCCATGGGCTCGCACGAGGTCGCCAAGTCGCACCTGGTCTCGGGGATCATCGTCGGCTGGGTGCTGGTCGCCCTGGTCTGGCTGATCTTCGGATTCCTCTCCCAGAACTTCCTGCTCTATGTCCCGATGCTCGTCGCCTACGCCGTGTGGACGGTCGTGTCACTGCTGATCTTCGGTCGCGGACTCGATCGGGAGATGGCCGGCGAGGCGCACTAGGCGCCCCCGGTCGGCTTCAGGCGGCGGTTGCCGTCTTGCGCCGCCTGATGCGTTGGCTGATCGCGAAGTAGCCGACGGCAATCCAGCCGAGGACCATCTGCGGCAGGAAGCAGAAGGCACGCCAGATGACGTCCGCGGCGACCGCTTGCTCGAAGCTCGCCCCGAAGGCCACGAGCATGCCGATCAGCGCCGCGTCCACGGTGCCCGCGCCGCCGGGCGCGAGCGGCACGGTCGTGAGCAGGAGCGCCACGGAGAAGGCGGCGAAGACCTCGAGCACCGTCACCGAGCCGGCCCCGACTCCTCGCAGCGCGGCGAGCACCACGAACATCGGCGTCAACTGCGCCAGGATGTTGGTGAGCGTGATGGGCAGCCACCGGGTGCCGACCATCTCGGCCGCCGTGTCGTTGAAGCCGACGACGCTCTCCACCACATTGGGCGGGGTGCGCTTGATGAGACGGAAGACGCGGCCGATGGCTCCCTGCGCGAAGTCACCCACGCGCTGGGCATTGGTGCGACTGCGGAGCACGAAGGCGATACCCACCATCGACACCAGGCACACCAGGCCGGCGAAGATGATGATGATGTCGATGGTCTCGCACGGGATGGCGCCGCACTCATTGCCGTTGAGCGTGCGCCGCTCGAAGATCCACAGCACGATGAGCGCCACGGCCGGCGCCCCGAAGGTCATGAGGTAGGTCCAGATCGCATCCGCCGCCACCGCTGCGGCCGCCAGACGCTGCTGGACTCCGTAGCGCGCCAGGATGGCGTACTGCGTGGCCACGGCGATCGGCCCCCCGCCGAAGGGGATGGTGGTCGAGATAGCGAAGCCGCCCTGACGATCGACGAAGGCAGGCACGTATCCCAACTTGGGGATCGCCGCGGGGGCGGTGAGGGGATAGACCCCGATGGCCACGATGGCGGCTGCGACGCACGCGATCGTCCAACCCATCGGCATGGAGAACGCCGCCTGCACGCCCTTCTCGAATCCGCCGAAGTTGCTGGCCATGTAGTCGAAGATGAAGTAGGCGAGCGCGATGCCCAGGATGGTGAGGATCACCTTGGGGAGCCAGGACTTCCATCCCCCCTGGCGCGCCACCTCCACCACAGGGTCGGGAGCGGCCGCGGTCACACGTGGAGCCTATGCCCGCGTCGCCCACTCCCGCGCGGCCCTCTCCCGCGCGGCGAGGGTGGCGCCGGCCTAGGGTGGCGCTGGCCCAGGGTGGCACCGGCCTAGGGTGGCGCCATGGCGGCCTCGACGAAGGATTCCAGCGGCAGGCGTGGCAAGTCCGGGACGGATGGAGCAGGTGTCATCGCGGGTCGCTACTACCGGGACAACCTGGCCGCGTGGGATGAGCGCGCACCCGCGCACGCTCGAGCCGACGGCTATCGCGTCGCGCGATTCAGCGAGGACCCGGCGTACCTCAGCGACGTCGTGCAATTCGATATCCCACTGCTCACCGATGTGAGCGGGCTCGACGGCGTGCACCTGCAGTGCCACATCGGCACCGACACGGTGTCCCTTGCTCGGCGTGGGGCCCGGATGACCGGATTGGACTTCTCCGGAGAGTCGATCGCCCAGGCGCGCGCGCTCGCGCAGGAGACGGGCGCGGAAGTCGAGTTCGTGCAGTCGGACGTGTACGCCGCGGTCGATGCCCTCGGTCGCGAGCGCTTCGACTTCGTCTTCACCGGGATCGGGGCCCTGTGCTGGCTGCCCGATGTCCGACGCTGGGCGCAGGTCGTGCACGATCTGCTGCGCCCCGGAGGCTTCGTCTTCATCCGCGAGGGGCATCCGATGCTGTGGTCGATGGACGAGGCGATCGACGACGACCTCGTGGTCGGCTACCCCTACTTCGAGGTGCCCCAGCCCGTCACGGACGAGCACGATGGCAGCTATCTGCCGGTGGACACGACCTTCCGCGCGGATGTCTCGCACTCATGGAACCACGGCCTCGGGGAGACGGTGATGTCACTGCTCGACACCGGCATGGCCCTGGACCTCCTCGTCGAGCACGACAGCTGTCCCTGGGAAGCGCTGCCCGGCAAGATGGTCGAGGGAGACGACGGCGAATGGCGACTCCTGGAGCGTCCGGAGCGACTACCGCTCACCTACACGCTCAAGGCCCAACGGATCGACTGACGCGCGACTAGTTGCCGTCGCCGACGCACCCGGTCATCATGGCGATGACCTTGTCCTGGAGCTCGACGGGCACATCGGAGTCAGCTTCGCCGTCGCGCAGCGTCGTGAGCTCCTCCGTGCTGAAGCCGCTGAGCCCCTCCTTGATGCAGTCCTTGGCCCCGGCGGGCATGCCCTCATCACCGATCTCAGCCATGAGCTCATCGACGAGCGCCGAGTTGTCAGTCGAGGACCCACCGCCACCGCACGCGGTGAGAGTGAGGAGAGCGGCCGCGGCGGCTGCCGTGGCGAGGGTGGCGATGCGTGTGCGCTTCATGGGGGACCCCTTCACAGTGACGTGCCCGAGACACGTGGCCACCGACCGGTGGAGTTGGGGCAGACGCTAGCACCGCGCGGCATACTCCAGGAGTGGAGCGCTCCGGGCGAGTCGCCACCGAGGCCCTGCGCGCCTGCCTGCGCCTGCAGCGCTCTGCCGTGCAATGGCGAGCGGGTCTGCGTACGGGCGTCCTCATCACCATCACGCTGCTCATCGGCCTGGGGTCAGGGCGCCTGGAGTCCGCGCTATCAGTGGCGATCGGCCTGCTCTTCATTGCCATCGCCGATTGCACCGACGCCCGCAGCGTGCGACTGCGCACCATGCTCTGGGCCATCCTGTGGGTCGGGCTCGGCGTACTCCTCGGCGGGCTGGTCGGCGACTTCGGCGCCGTGCATGTCGCCGTCGCCCTCGTCCTGGCCCTCGCCTGCGGCTACGCGGGCGCGCTGGGGCCGCGCGGCGGGCTCATCGGCGTGCTCACGCTCGTGCTCTTCGCCTTCTATGCCGGGGCACCGGTCGTGGTCGATGTTGCGCTTGTCGACACCGGGCTCTTCGTACTCGGCGGACTCATCACCATCGCGGTCAACCTGCTGCTCTCACCCCCGCGTCGCCTAGAAGCCGCGCGAGCCGCTATCGCGCACGCCTACCGCGAGTTGCAGGACGCGGCCACGCGGCGGGGCGTGGAGCTCGCGGCCCCCACCGTGGCCGGCGCCGTCATGACCGGCCGCACGGTGATGGGCCACGAGGGGTGCGTCGGGGAGACCGCCGCGTGGGCGGGGAGACTCCTCTCCGACGCGGAGCGCACGCGACGCGCCCTGCTCGCGCTGCTCTCCGAGCGCGACATCGATGCCGGATACGTCGACCGGCTGTGCTCCGCGACGGCGGACACCTCGCGTGCGGTTGCCGACGAGCTTTCCTGGCCGCCGGGGCTGCCTGGCGGCCGACGCGGGCGCTCTGCGATCGCCCTGGGGGCGGTGCGGGCTCTCATCGACCAGGCCCCCGATCCGCGACTGGCCGCTCTCGCCCGCGCCATCGCCGAGCCACTCGCCGATGCCGTCGCTTCGGTGGATGGCCTGTGGCCGACAGGTCGCCGCGCCGAGATCGCGCATCCCACTCTGCCCCGCGCGGCGATCCTGCCTCGCCTGCGCGCGCACCTGTCGCTCTCCGACCCCATCGCCGAGCACGCGATCCGGCTCACTATCGCCTTCGGCGGAGCCACCCTCGCCAGCGTCCTGATCGGCGTCTCCCATGCCTACTGGGTGCCGCTGACGGTCGCCTGGGTCGCCAAGCCTGATCTCTCCAGCACCGTGTCTCGGGTCACCATGCGGATTATCGGCACCATCCTCGGCCTCATCGCCGTCTCGGTCCTGCTACTGGCGGCGCAGGGACTCCCTGACTCCCGCATCGTGCTCGTTGTGGCGGTCGGGGCCACCGGTGCGCTGACGCTGGCCTACCTCTCAGCCAACTACCCGCTCGCCGTGCTCGGGATCACGAGCTTCGTCCTGCTCGTGGAGTACCTCAGCGGCGACGACGCCCGCTACGACGTCGTAGCGCGCCTCCTCGCCACCATCATCGGCGGTGTGTGGGTGCTGCTCGTGGCGTCCATCCGCCCGCGTCGAAGCAGCAGTCCGGCGCTGGCAGCGCTGCGTGCGACCGTGACCGCCCTCAGGGAGTACGCCGCCGCCGTGCGCACGGGAGTTGGCGTCGATACGGCGCGCTCCCGGGTGCTCGCCGAGCGCACGTCAGCGCTCACAGCAGTGTCGGCTGCGGCCCTCGAGACCCGCGGCCTCTGGGAGCGTCCGGGCGAGCGCCTGGATCCCGACCGGGCGGCGGTGATCCTCACCGACATCATCACGGCCGCGTCGTCGATCTTGGCCGAGGAACTCCTCGAGAATACGGGCCAGGCGGATCCTCTGCTCTGGGACCGCATTGACTCCGCGCTCGACGACCTAGATGCGCGCATCGGCGCCCTTTCCGTGCCCGCGCGGTGAGTCGCTATCCCGCAGGACGCGGCAGGGACGCGTAGAGCGCATCCATCTGCGGTGCGCCGAGCCCGCTGGCCATGTCATAGCCGGGGTACGCCGCGCAGCAGCCCACGAGCTGCACGCTGTTGATGCCGAGTGTGACGTCGTAGAAGGGAGGTGCCTCCGCGGCGGCCGCGGCGTACATCCATGCGTTGGCGAAGCCAATGGTGGGATACCCGCGATCACGCTGCTTGGCCGACATCGCAGCGAGATTAGCGGCGAGGAAGGGAGCCGCGCCGCTCGTGCCGCCTACGGCGTAGATCCCCCCGCCGTAGGCAATGGGCCAGCCGGGCTTGATGGCACCGAGGAGAGCCACGTCGGGCACGGCGCGAGGCCCGCGCGGAGTCGCGCCGGTCTGCCACCAGGGGCGGGTGAAGTGCGAACTCGGGCCGCCCGCTCCTGCGGGAGCCGGCACCATCGATCCGACGTAGGGGATGTCGTTCCATACGCGCTCGCTCGCGCGGGAGTTGTCGGGCTTCAGCGTCAGGCGCGTGCCTCCCGCGGCGGTCACCCAGGGTGACGTCGAGGGATACCACAGCGTGGGCTCACCCGTCGCCGCGGCAATCTCGGCACCGCACATCGACGTGCCGTTGTCTCCCGTCGCCACGACCACGGACGTGCCGACGATCGCGGCCATGCGCAGGAGGTCCTCGTTGAGTGTGAGGAGCGGGGCGTAGTCCTCGACGAACACCGGCTCGCACACGCCGTAGGAGACAGACACCGCGTCAGGCACGACGGCGCCGTTGAGCATGCGCGCGAAGGCATCCGTGAAGCCGATCTCGGAGTCGACCACCTGGAGGAGGGTCAGGGACTCGGCGCGCGCGAGCACCGCGGATGCGGTGACCAGGTCCAGGTGCGTCTCGATGGACGCGCTCACGATGGGCTTGGCCACCCCGGTGCCGCGCACGACGTCGATCCGAGGCTCAGCGTGCCCGAAGCAGCGAGCCGCCGCCTCGATGTCGCTTGCGGCGTACCCACCGCCCAGGGAGACGATCGTCATGCGCGCTCCAACACCGCGCACCCCCTTGCCCGCGGCCAGCGCGGCAGTGCCATACGCGGTCTGCAATTGGCCCGGCGCGTAGGCAGCTCCCTGCGCCAGCGCGGGGGTGTCGCAGGTCCCCGTGGGCAGCGTGCCCAGGCTCCGCGGCCATTTCCGCGGCGTGCCGACCGCGGCGAGCGTCTCCTGCAGCTCCAGCAATTGCGACTCGGACGTGCCGGGCTGGTCTGCCTTGGCGACGTACTCGACGTAGACCGCGAGCATCTCGCTCACGTAGGGCTTCAGCGCCGCGGGAGCGCCGGCGTAGTCCTCGCCGGAGGCGAAGGAGTAGGTGCGATAGGGGAACGCCGCGGTCGCACGCTCGACGGCAATCGTTGTGCCGTAGAGCTTCTCCCAGGTGGTGACGGGAGCTGTCAGCCGCGCCAGGATGCGGCCCTTGTCGACGGCCACCGTGAGACCGAGTCGCTTGCCCGCGTTGCGCAGTCGCGTGATCGTCTTGTCCGTCGCTCCGTAGGCACTGCCGGCCTTCTCCAGGGTCGGGTGGTCTCGGTAGAGCAAGTCCCCCGGTGTCGATCGCACGGTCGCCGCGTCCTGCAGTGCGGCGCTGTCGCGCGGAAGCCCGACGAGGAAGGTGACCGGCGTGGTCGCGTCGCGCGGCGTCGGCTCGAGCGCGCTGGAGGCAGGCAGGCCCGGCGCGCTCGACTGCGCCACGGACACGGGGCCGACGAGGGCCCCGGCGACCAAGGCTCCCGCGGCAAGCAGGACAGCGGGACGGACGGGCGCGGACACGAGACGCATGGGCGCGACCCTAGCCGGTCTATCTCACGTAGACCTGGCCACGGGCGAGGTCGAGCGACTCACAGCCACCCGTGCCGACTACGGCGGTCAGCGCGGCGCCATCCACCGACAGACGCACCTTGACGGACTGGTCGGCGTTCGACCAGCAGTGCTCCTGGCTGGCCGTCACGCTTGCCGGATCCTTCCACGTGTCGGATCCCGTGCCATGCGTGGCGATCATCATCTGACTCATCGGCGTCCGGGCGTTGAGTCCGCCGATGCGCACGGTGCCACCCGGGTCGACGTTGAGGACGATCTGGGACTGGTACTGCCCGGCGGGCATGGCACCACTCCATGTTTCGCCCCTATAGGTCAAGTCATTCACCTTGGCATCTGCGAAGAACCACATGCCCTCGGCGGTGCCGGCCCTGCCTTGCGTGACGGTGCCGCACCGCGTGCCCGGGATCGGATCGCTCGATGGGGCGCCCAGCTTCGCGAGCCAGCGCTCACGCTGTGCACCGGCATAGAAGTCGTAGGGGCAGACAGCCCGGAGCTCCCCGTCCGCTCCGGGAGAATTCTCGAAGCGCTTCTGGTTGATGAACTGGTTGCGATGCATCGCATCCTGCACGCGGAAGTCGAAGGCCACACTGCGACCCGCCTCGCCCTTGTACCAGCCGATCTGCTCGCCGGCCTTGATGCGCGTCGGGGTCACCGGCTGCCCCGCGCTCGACGGCACCGGCTCCCGCGGGGCTACTGCCGCGACAGCACCCACGACACCCTTGACGTGGTAGAGCTGGACCTCGATCCCGCAGCCCGCGTCAAAGAACAGCGAGTACTCCGCCTGGTAGCCCGGAGGTGCACCCGGGGGCATGTAGTACGCCGCCTGGGAGAAGGT
>VGBQ01000002.1 GCA_016870425.1 Actinomycetota bacterium
CGAGATCTACCAGCAGTACCTCGCCGACCGCGACAGCGTCGATCCCGCCTGGTGGGACTTCTTCGCCGACTACTCCCCCGCTGATGGGTCAGCGCTCAAGGCACAGATCGATCACGCCAGCGCCAATGGCCATGGGGCTTCCGCCGACGCAGCCACCACCCCGGTCCCGGCACCCGCACCGGTGACGCCTGCACCGGTGGCACCCGCACCGGCCGCCGCGACGACGACCGACATCGTGACGCTGCGCGGGCCGGCCGCCCGGGTCGTCGGCAACATGGAGGCATCCCTTGCCGTGCCCACCGCGACCAGCGTTCGCGGTGTGCCGGCCAAGCTGCTCATGGACAATCGCGTCGTCATCAACAACCACCTCGCGCGCGGCCGCGGCGGCAAGGTGTCCTTCACCCACCTGATCGGCTACGCACTCGTGCGCGCCGTGGCCGCCGTCCCCGCCATGAACGACTCCTTCGCCGAGGCTGACGGCAAGCCCGCCGTGGCACATCGAGAGGGCGTCAACCTCGGCGTCGCCATCGACCTGGTCAAGGATGACGGCTCGCGCCAGCTCCTGGTGCCCAACATCAAGGGCGCCCAGGCCATGGACTTCGCCGCATTCTGGGCTGCTTACGAGGATGTCGTACGCCGCGCGCGCAGTGGCGCGCTGGCCGTCGACGACTTCGCCGGCACCACGATCAGCCTCACCAATCCGGGCACGCTCGGCACCGAGCACTCTGTGCCACGGCTCATGCAGGGACAGGGCTGCATCGTCGGAGTGGGTGCGATGGACTACCCCGCCGAGTGGCAGGGCGCCTCCGAGGAAGCCCTCGTGCGCAACGCGGTGTCCAAGACACTCACCCTCACCTCGACGTACGACCATCGCGTCATCCAGGGCGCTCAGTCGGGCGAGTTCCTCCGGCGCATTCACGAGTTGCTCCTCGGCGAGGATGACTTCTACGGCGAGATCTTCCGCAGCCTGCGCATCCCCTACGAGCCCATCCGCTGGGCCCGCGACATCTCGGCCTCCCACGAGACCGACCTGGACAAGACCGTCCGCGTGCAGGAGGTCATCCACGCCTATCGCGTGCGCGGTCACCTCATGGCCGACACCAATCCGCTCGAGTACGAGCAGCGCATGCACCCCGACCTCGACGTACTCTCGCACGGCCTCACCCTGTGGGATCTGGACCGGGAGTTCGCCACGGGGGGCTTCGCCGGTCGGCCCCTCATGAAGTTGCGCGAGATCCTCGGCGTACTGCGTGACTCCTACACACGCAGCATCGGCATCGAGTACATGCACATCCAAGATCCCGAGCAGCGGCGGTGGATCCAGGAGCGCGTCGAGGTGCCCCATCACAAGCCCAGCCGCGAGGAGCAGCTGCGCATCCTCCACAAGCTCAACCAATCGGAGGCCTTCGAGACCTTCCTGCAGACGAAGTACGTCGGCCAGAAGCGCTTCTCGCTCGAGGGATCGGAGTCCCTCATCCCACTACTCGACGAGGTCCTGTCCTCCGCTGCGCGCGACGACATCATCGAGGTCGCGATCGGCATGCCGCACCGCGGTCGGCTCAATGTCCTCACCAACATCGCGGGCAAGTCCTACGCCCAGATCTTCGCGGAGTTCGAAGGCAACTACGGCGAGGAGTCCGTCCAGGGCTCCGGTGACGTGAAGTACCACCTGGGCACGAGCGGCACCTACCGCAGCATCGACGGATACGAGACCAAGGTCTACGTCGCGGCCAACCCCTCGCACCTCGAGGCCGTCGATCCGGTGCTCGAGGGAATCGTCCGCGCCAAGCAGGACCAGCTCCCCCGCGAACGCGCCTTCGACGTCCTCCCCCTCCTGCTGCACGGCGACGCGGCCTTCGCGGGCCAGGGCGTCGTGGCCGAGACCCTCAACCTCTCCCAGCTCCAGGGCTACCGCACCGGCGGCACCGTGCACGTGGTGGTCAACAACCAGGTGGGCTTCACCACCTCACCGCGCTACAGCCGCTCGAGTGTCTACTCGACCGACGTGGCCCGGATGGTCCAGGCGCCGATCTTCCACGTCAATGGCGACGACCCCGAAGCCGTCGTGCGCGTCGCGAAACTCGCTTTCGACTTCCGCCAGGCCTTCCACAAGGATGTCGTTATCGACCTCGTCACCTACCGCCGCCGAGGGCACAACGAGGCTGACGATCCCTCGCTGACCCAGCCGCTGATGTACGAGCTCATCGATGCCAAGCGCTCCGTACGCAAGCACTACACCGAGTCGCTCATCGGCCGCGGTGACATCAGCGTGGAGGAGGCCGAGGAGGCCCTGCGCCACTTCCAGGAGGAACTCGAGACGATCTTCCAGGGCAGCCGCGCCGCCCTGACGGAGAGTGACTTCAGCGAGGGTTCCGACGAGGTGGTGCGCACCGGTCAGCTCGCCCTCGCACCCATGGGGCCCGCCGGCGACATCGTCACCGGCATCAGCACGGACATGGTCGACTGCGTCGTCGAGTCCCAGCTCACCATGCCGGACGGGTTCACCCTCCATCCGCGACTCGCTCCCCAACTCCAGCGGCGCGCGCAGATGGTGGCCGACGACACGATCGACTGGGGCATGGGCGAGGCCCTGGCCATCGGGTCGCTGCTCATGGAGGGCAGGTCAGTCCGGCTCGCCGGGCAGGACTCCCGCCGCGGCACCTTCGGCCACCGGCACGCCGTGATCGTCGACAAGGCGACCGGCTGGCAGTACAAGCCCCTCAAGCGCTGCTACCGCGACGGCGCCAAGCTGTGGGTCTACGACTCCCTGCTCAGCGAGTTCGCGGCCCTCGGGTTCGAGTACGGCTACTCCGTCGCGCGACCCGATGCCCTCGTCATGTGGGAGGCGCAGTTCGGTGACTTCGTCGACGGCGCACAGACGATCATCGACGAGTTCATCTCCTCTGGCGAGCAGAAGTGGAACCAGCGCTCCTCGCTGGTCATGCTCCTTCCGCACGGCTACGAAGGTCAGGGCCCCGACCACTCCTCGGCCCGCGTCGAGCGCTTCCTGCAGCTGTGCGCGCAGGACAACATGACCGTGGCGATGCCCTCCACTCCCGCGTCGTTCTTCCACCTGCTGCGCTGGCAGGTGCACTCCCCGCTCATCCGCCCGCTCGTCGTCTTCACGCCCAAGTCACTGCTGCGCGCCAAGGCAGCCACATCCCCGCTCTCCGACTTCCTCGACGGCCACTTCCGCCCGGCGATCGAGGACCCGACCGTGGATCCGGGTCGGGTGGAGCGCGTCCTGCTGTGCAGCGGCAAGGTCTACTACGACCTGGTCGCCGAGCGCGAACGCCGCGGGGACACCCGCACCGCAATCATCCGTGTCGAGCGCCTCTATCCCCTGCCGTGGCGCACCCTCCCGGAGATGGTCGAGGCCTACCCCCAGACGGCGAGCGTCCGCTGGGTGCAGGAAGAGCCTGCCAACCAGGGCGCGTGGTCCTTCATGGCGCTGAACCTGCCGAGCATCCTCGGCGGTCGCCCGATCGAGGGGATCTCGCGGCCATCCTCGTCCTCCCCCGCAGTCGGAAGCCACCACAGACACGAGGAAGAGCAGCGCGCCGTCATCGACGCGGCGTTCGCCTAGGCCATGTACTTCACCGACAGGGGAATCGAAGAGCTCCAGCGCCGGCGCGGCGAGGAGGAGATCAGCCTGGACTGGCTCGCTGAGCGCCTGCGCGAGTTCGTCGACCTCCACCCCGAATTCGAGACGCCGGTCGAGCGCCTCGCCACGTGGTTGGCCCGGCTCGACGACCCGGAGGACTGACCTGACCAGCACCACGGCGGAGGTGCGCGCTGTCCTGCGCGGACCCTTCGGCCGACTCGCACTCGGCCGCTTCCTCGATGCCATCGGCAACGGCCTCACCCTCTCCCTCCTCGTCGTCTACCTCGCCGAGGTCCGAGGACTGCCGATCTTCACGGCCTCGCTCGTCCTCACCTGGATGGCGGTCATCGGGCTCTTCGCCGTCCCGATCGCCGGCAGTCTCACGGACCGCTTCGGTCCTCGACGCGTGCTCCTCGTCGCCATTCTCGTGGAGGCATCAGGTGTCGCCCTCATGTCCCAGGTCACCACCGCGCCCGCCGCCTTCGCCGTCGCCTCGCTGCTCGCCCTGGGAGCGGCCGGCATCTGGGGACCGCTGAGCACATTCACCGCGCAGGTCGTGGAGGAGGAGCAGCGCACGACCGCCTTCGCCGTGGGCTTCATGCTCCTCAACCTCGGCCTCGGCGTCGGTGGTCTCATCGGCGCAGCCATCATCGACATCGACCGCCCCGAGACATTCGTCGTGCTCTATCTCGTGGACGCTCTGACCTATCTCTTCGCCTGGGCGGCCGTCGCGAGCCTGCGGGGCCTCGGCGGGCCGGTGGTGTCGGCGGAGACCGACCGGTCGACCGACGCGCCTCGCCAGGGCTGGCGTGAGGTCCTGAGCGATCGGCGCCTGCGCAGGCAGATTGCGGTGTCGCTCTTGCTGCTCACCTGCGGCTATGGCTCCCTTGAGGCGGGACTGGCGATCTTCATCACCGACACGGCGCAATTGCCCGAGCGGCTCATCGGCGTCGTCTGGATGGCCAACACGGTGACAATCGTGCTGGGGCAGTTGCTGGTCTTGCGTCTCGTGCGCGGCCGCTCGCGCACCCGCATGATCGGACTGGTAGGGGCACTGTGGGGGGTGTCCTGGCTGCTGATGTCGACGGTGCCCGGCATCCCGGTCGCCCCTGCCGTGGTCGTCCTCATCGCGTCCACGGTGATCTTCGCGCTCGGGGAGACCGTCTGGAGCCCCACGGCACCTGCCCTGATCAACTCCATCGCTCCCGACCATCTGCGCGGGCGCTACAACAGCGCACAGTCGCTGACCTGGAGCTTGGGCGCGACCCTGGCACCCGTGGCCTCCGGCGCACTCATCGGGGCGGGGCGCGGAGTCACCTGGGCGATGCTCATCGCCGTGGGATGCTTCGCGGCAGCGGCGTTCGCGCAGACCCTGCGCCCGATGCTCACCCCGGCCGAGGACGGCCGGGAGCCCGCAGCAACGGCCTCCTAGCGCCGCGCGACACCCTCCGCGTGCGCAGCCGCCGCCACGGCACGCGGCACGGCGACGCCGACCCGCGGATCAAAGACGCTCGGCACGATGAGATCCGGGGCGAGTTCATCGGCGACCACGTCGGCGATCGCCTGCGCTGCCGCGAGTTTCATCCCCTTCGTGATCGTGGTCGCTCGCACATCGAGGGCACCGCGGAAGATGCCGGGGAAGGCGAGCACGTTGTTGATCTGGTTGGGGAAGTCACTGCGCCCGGTGGCGACGACCACGGCAGTGCGCATCGCCACCTCCGGGTGGATCTCCGGATCGGGGTTGGCCAGTGCGAAGACAATGGCACTGGGCGCCATCGACGCCACCGCCTCGTCGGAGACCTCGCCGGCGGACAATCCGATGAAGACATCTGCGCCGGCCATGGCCTCCTCGATCGATCCCTCGATATCGAGTCGGTTGGTGCGCGCGGCAAGCGCGGCCTTCACCGGGGTGAGATCCTCGCGCGAGCTCGAGATGATGCCCACCGAGTCACCGACGGCGATATCGCCGATGCCCGCCTCGAGCAGGATGTCCGTGACGGCGACCCCAGCCGCCCCCGCACCCGAGACGACCGCACGCAGGTCCGAGATGGGGCGTCCCACGACCCGAGCGGCATTGAGCAGGGCGGCAAGCACGACCACGGCCGTGCCGTGCTGGTCGTCGTGGAAGACCGGGATATCGAGGGCGGCGTCGAGGCGCTCCTCGATCTCGAAGCATCGCGGGGCACTGATGTCCTCGAGGTTGACTCCGCCGTACGCCGGGGCGATGCGGATGACTGTCTCCACGATCTCGTCGACGTCCTTCGTCGACAGGCAGATCGGCACGGCGTCGACTCCGCCGAACTCCTTGAAGAGCAGCGCCTTGCCCTCCATGACGGGCAGGGCCGCCTCGGGGCCGATGTCGCCCAGGCCGAGCACGGCGGTGCCATCCGTCACGACGAGGACGGTGTTGGACTTCCAGGTGTATTCACGGGCGAGTTCTGGGTTCTCGGCGATGGCTGAGGACACGCGGGCGACACCCGGGGTGTAGGCAAGCGCCAGGCCCTCGCGATCACGGATGCGGACGGTGGGGCGCACCTCGATCTTGCCCCCCTGATGGAGGGGGAAGGCCGGGTCGATGGTGTCGCCGTTGCCGCTCATGAAGGTGTAGTCAACCACCGCGACGAGGGATGCGCCTGGGCGGCAGCGGCCTATACCTGAGCATCAGGCGGGCGACGATCGCCTCGGGATCGACCGGGCCGTAGTGGCGGCTGTCGCGGCTGCGCTCCGAGTTGTCTCCCTCGACCCACCAGCGCGCCCCTTCTCGATCGGTGATGCGCTTCACGGTGAGCAGGTCCTCCTGCTCAGGCTGGCGGACAACCACCACGTCGCCCACGGCGACACGGCGGGTACGCCGGGCCAGCCACCACTCGCCCGACCGCAGTGTCGGCTCCATCGAGTCGCCAGCGATGGCGACGGGGAACCACGGCAGGCGGGCCATGCCGGGATCATGCCCGAGCACCGGATGCCGCCGGGGGGCAGCCCGTCTAGGGTGGAGCCCACAGCGCATAGCGCCCCGGACGGAGGAATGATGCTTACTCGGATCACCGCGTGGCTTGCCCCGCGCACCACGGTCCATGCCCACTGCGACCTGCCCTGCGGCGTCTATGACCCCGCGCAGGCCAAGATCGAGGCGCAGTCAGTCAAGGCATGCATGGAGAAGTACCACGCGTCGGACGATCCCGACTTCAAAGCTCGCGCGATCGCCATCAAGGAGGATCGCTCCAATCTCGTGAAGGAGCACCTGTGGGTGCTGTGGACCGACTACTTCAAGCCCCCGCACTTCGAGAAGTACCCCAACCTCAACCAGCTCTTCAACGAGGCGACCAAGCTCGCCGGCGCCGGTGGCACCAAGGGCACCGTCGATGTCGCTGTCGCTGACCAACTGCTCGGCAAGATCGACGAGATCTCCGAGATCTTCTGGGAAACCAAGAAGGCCTAGGTGTGACGGAAGGCCCCTGATCCGCCGCTGCGGGTCAGGGGCCTTTGGTTTGACGCAAGCACCCGCCATGGCCTACCCGGCCTAGTGCGGGCCACTAGCCTGGGCGACATGCCACATTCCCTCTCGGTGTACGGCGACTCCCGCACACGAGGACTGTCGCAGGGGGAGCACCTACGCGCCGACATTCACGACGTTGTGCATCGGGTCATGGACTCGATGGGGGGACCAGACGGAGTTGACAGGTTCCTGGCCAGCACGAACTTCCTGCCGGCGATCACCAAGCACACACCCCGTCTCCTCGCGGAACTCGAGGGCATTGCCGTCGGAGCCAATGCGCGATTCGCTGATCTCCTGGCTCACAACCTGATGGATGAATACTGGTGGTGGTCACAGGATCAGCGCCATCGCGAGGCGTGCAGCAGCGTCGCGAGTGTGGGCCCCCCGGCCCTCGTGGGTCAGACCATGGACCTCGACAGATTCCTCGACGGGAGTCAATGCCTCATCTCACATCACGACGACAGCGCGACCCTTGCCGTCTTGACCTCAGCGGGGATGGTAGGTCTGTGCGGAGTGTCCAGCATGGGCTTCGGCCTGTGCGTCAATGCGCTCACGATGCTCACGCACAGCGGTTCCGGCCTGCCCGTCGCCTTTGCCTTCCGAGGCGCGCTGGCGCAACCCGACGCCCCACGCGCGCTCGATTTCCTTCGCTCCGTGCCGCATGCCTCCGGCCAGCACTACGCCATCGTGGGACGTGGGCCGCACGGCCAGATGACGGCCAGCATCGAGTGTTCAGCGCGTGGAGCAACCACCTCGGCGGAGGCCAACAGCAATTTTGGCCATGCCAACCATCCGCTTGCGAGTGCAGACATTGACTCGCATGCCAGCACCGGAGCTGAAGGTTCAAGCGCACTTCGCCAATCAGCCCTGGAAGCCGCCCTACCCTCAGTCACGAACGCAGACGGCCTCATGCATCTGCTCAGCACCGAGCCACTGTGCGAGCCCCGGCGCGACGACCGCGACTGGTTCACCTTCGGCGCCATCGTCGCCCAGATCGACGACGTGGTCACGATCAACTACGCGCTCGGCCCCCCCGATACTGATCCCTGGCATACCGCAGTAGTGGCCTGAGCCGCGCACTTCGGCGTCGTTCCTAGGCGAGACCCTCGCGCTACCACGCCCGGGCGATGTGCTCGGCGGCACGGAACGCCAGCGCCATGATTGTCAGCACCGGGTTGAAGCCGCCGTTGGTCACGTGCACCGAGCCATCGGCCACGTAGAGGTTGTCGTGGCCGTGCACTCGACTCCAGCGGTCGGTGACCGAGCTCGCTGGGTCGTCTCCCATGCGGGCGGTGCCGGCCTGGTGCTGGCCGCCGCTGAGCTTCAGCCTCGGCGGCGACCCCCAGATCCGCTGCGCACCTGAGGCGGCCAGCCACTCCCCTGCGCGCGCGTACATGAACTCCGCCGTCCGCACGGTCTCGGGGTGGGTCGCGCCTGAGAGACGCACTACTGGGATGCCCCAGCGATCGCGCACCGTCGGGTCGAGCGTCACGCGCGCGTCCGGGCTGGGGATCTCCTGCACCGGGCCCATCACACGCGCCACCCGGGTGTAGTTGTCGCGCATAAAGCGCTTGGCCTCGGCACCCCAGCGCGGCAGATCCGGTGGCAGATTGCGCGCCCAGAAGATGATCGGCAGCACCACGAACTCATCCGCGATCATGCCCCCGCCGATCACGTCGGGATTGCCGTGGTTGAACTTCGTGATCGCCGTGGTCACGCCCGGCCCAACACCATCGTGGACCTGCTCGGACATCAAGCCGACAGCGCCGGGGTAGTAGTGGCCCTGCAGGTTGCGGCCGACCTGGTCGTGCGCATTGCCCAGCCCGTGCGGGTGCTCCGACGATGTCGAGTTGAGCAGCAGCCGGGCGGTTTCGATCGCACCGGCCGCCAGCACCACGACCTCGGCGCGCGCGTGCTGGCGCTGGTCATCGCGATCGACGTACGTCACGCCGACCACCCGGCCTCCGACCGTGTCGACCTGCTCCACCATGGCCTCGGTCACCACCTCGGCCCGGCCCGTCGCGCGCGCACGGGCCAGCAGGGTGTTCTGACTGTCGTTCTTGGCGTCGACCGGGCAGGCGAAGCCGATGCAGTGCTGGCAGTGGATGCAGGCGGGCCTGCCGGCGTAGGGCGTGCTGTTGATCAGCAGCGGCACGGCCAGGGTAGGCCAGCCGAGCGCCTCCGCGCCGCGCCGCACGATCGCACCCTGGCGATTGAGCGGCACCGGCGGCATCGGGTAGTCCTTGTCGCGCGGCCACTGCTTGGCACTCCCGACGCTGTCACCAGACACCCCGATCTCCCACTCGGCGCGGTCGTAGTACGGCGCCACATCGGCGTAGCCGATCGGCCAGTCGGCCAGCGAGCTCCCGGCCGGCACGCCATAGGTGCTCGCCATCTCGAAGTCGCCCGGCAGGTAGCGCCAGGCCTGCGCGCCGTAGACCCGCGCACCGCCTCCGACACCGGTGGCATTGTTTTGATAGGCGTCCTCGTGCGGGCGCAGCGTGTGCTCCCGGCCATCCAGGTCCACCCAGACGCGTGGATTGCCCTCCAGGCTCGGGCCGGTGTTGTGTCCGTAGCGCGTGTAGCGGTGATTGCGCAAGTGGTCGCGCGGGACGTCCTCACACGCTAGTTCGCGTCCGCGCTCAATGAGCAGCACGCTCTTGCCTGCCTCGGCCAGCACGCCGGCTGCGACACCGCCACCGGCCCCGGCGCCCACGACGATCACGTCATGGACGCTCATCCGGTCACCTCGAAGCCGATCATGCGCCACGACACCCCATTGCTGTTGCCGCCGTTGCCCGGGTCGCCGTAGAACCCTTCAGCAGCATGCTCGGCCGCAGCCCGGAAGAACGCCGCCGGATCGACCGGACAGTCGACGACCACATCGCCCTGCTCGACCCGGCGCAGCACCTCATCCTGCGCAGTTGCGGCAAGCGCGGCAAAACTGGTCCCGGTCGTCGCGCACGCCTCGGCCTCAAGCCAGTCGAGTCCGATGCGGTAATCGTCGACCACGTGGCTCAGGTCCCCAGCGAATTGCCGGTCAAGGTAGTCACCGACTCCGGCCTCCCAGCCGCCCGGGAAGTCGTCGGCCGGGATGATGCGGTCGACGAGCGCGCGCAGCGTGTCCTGCTGAGCCTCCGTCAGCATGGACAACATCCGCGCACCCTCTGCCGCTCGTTCGTGGGGCTTTCGACTATCGCGATCGGGGCCGAGGGTAGCCCACGCCTGCCCACTAGCCTGTTGCCGTGCCCCAGCGCGTCATCGTCGTCGGAGCCGGCTTCGCCGGTCTCGCCTGTGCCGATCGCCTGGTGAGCCTCGGATATGACGTCACCGTGCTCGAAGCACGTGATCGCGTGGGGGGTCGCGTGTGGTCACGGGAGCTGCTCCCGGGTCAGGCCGACACCGTCATTGAGCGCGGAGCGGAATTCGTCCTCGAGGGCTACACAGCGCTGCTCGCCATCGCCCAGCGCTTCGGGCTCACCGCGGCGCCCTCCGGTATGTCCTACTACGTCCGCGAGCCGCGCAACGCCGCGGCGGAGATCTCCGCCGAGGAAGTGGCCGCGGCCGCCCGTGCCCTGCGCTCCGCCGCGCAGAGCACCGCGCGCGACACCTCGCTGCGCGACTTCCTCGCTGCGAGCGCCCCTGACTCCACGGCGGCCGAGGTGATGGCCGCGCGCGCGGCCATCAGTTGGGCCGCGTCGGAGGAACTCCTCTCGGCACACGTCCTGCTCGACTCCGTCGCCAGCGTGCAGCCCCTGCCAACCGCGCGCATCGCCGGTGGCAACCAGGGCATCGCCACATCACTCGCCCGTCACCTCGGCGATCGAGTGCGCTTGCGCGCGCCCGTCTCAGCCGTGAGCGCTGACCATGCAGGAGTGCAGGTCAGGGTCGGCGGCGCGGCGATCGCTGCCGAGCGTGCAGTCGTCACCATCCCGCTCCCCCTGCTCGAGCACCTGGACCTGTCGCCGGGCATCTCGGACGCGCAACGCGATGCCATGGGCCGACTCGTGCGTGGTCATGCTGCCAAGCTCCACGTGCCGCTCGCTGCCCGACCGGCGACGAGCGCCATCCTCGACGTGCGGCGACGATTCTGGACCTGGACGGCGACCGACGGGAGCGGGCAGGTGCAGCCGGTCGCGCACTGCTTCGCCGGATCTCCAGACGCGCTCGCGGGGCTGAGGGTGAGCGAGGGACCGGCCACCTGGGCGGACGCCCTGCGCGTGCTGCACCCCGACCTCGACCTCATCGCCGACCAGGCCCTGGTGAGCACCTGGGACGACGACCCGTGGGCAACCTTCGCCTATTCAGGCCCGGGCGCCGCGACGCGCCCGGGAGACGAGGGACTCATCCGCGCTCCGCTGGGTCGGGTCCACATCGCCGGCGAACACACGGCGGGCGACTGGGCCGGGCTCATGGAGGGCGCACTGCGCAGCGGAATCCGCGCCGCCGACGAAGTACACGCCGCGGCCTAGCCGCTTCGACCACACGCGGTGGCGACGGCTTGCGGTCCTACTGAGCCATGTTCAGGCCCGTGAGCCAACTCTTGAAACTCAACGGCGCGTCGACGCTGACGTAGAAGAAGTTGCGCCTCATGCTCTCGTCCAGGGCCTCGTTGTAGGCCTGGTCGGCCTGCCGGAAGGCATTCATGAGCACGTCGCGCTCGGCCTGGGTGTGCGAGGGCTTCGTGTGGAGGTCCAGCCGCTTAGCCTCTCTGATGGCCCAGAACTCGCCAGCGTCCTTCTCGGCTAGCACAAGTGCCTTCTCGCTGTACCGGCGCAGGAGTTGGTTGTTGGCCCGATCGCTGAGGATCTTGGAAGCCACGGAGTGACCCGCAATCACCATGCCGACCGCTGCGAGGGCCGCCGTAATGGCGCTTGCGGTCGTGCTGTCACCGGTCGTCCAGGTCCCGGCGACGCCCGCGATGGCTGCGGCGGAGCCCACCGCGAGCGTGCCGATCGCGGCAACCCTCGCCAGGGTGCTGGTGCGGACGTTGATAGTGCCCGTCGCGATGCCGCCAACCGCGGCCAGGACCGCACCGGCGACCCCGACCAGGTCCCACAGGCCCTCGCCACCGCTGAAGTCGGGCTTGTCGACCGGGTCGAAGGCGGGGAACTCCCCGAGCCACGGGTGGTAGGGGCGGGCACTCACCGTGATCGCGTGGTGACCCGCCACCGTCGGATTGCCCACGGCAGACTGGAATCCATACGTCGTCCCCGTGCCGATGCCGGTGGTCGCACTCGACGGCGCGGCGTCCTCGGCCATGGGCTCGCCGTAGGGACCGAGCACTCCGGTCAGTCCACCGCCCACGAAGGCGTCGTCGCGCGTCGTCGCCAGGGCAGAGCCGTAGAGATCGGTGTGCTCTATCGCGATCGGCTGCTCCGGGGTGAGGTGCGCCAGAGCGCCACCGGGCAGCGCGACACGGACGTCGAGCACGGCATCGCTGCCGTCAAGGATGAGAGTCGGCTGATCACTGTCTCCGTAGCCGTAGCGCGTCGTCGTGGTGCCCGCGGCGTCGGCGAAGGCGCGCTCCAGCAGCACGCCGCCGGCGGTGAGCATGGTGGTCGTCAGCCGGTCGGCATCGGTGGACCCCTCGGTGATCGTCGACAGCTGCGTGCCGTACCACCAGGTCTGCTCGAGCGGCACGGTGCCCGACAGGGCCGTCAGGCGACCCAGCTCGTCATACGTCGCCTTGGCGCGCTCGCCCTTGCCGGCCAGATGAGGATCGGTGGTCCAGTCCAGGCGACCGCGCTCGTCACGGCAGGTCTGGTAGTCCTTGCCGTCACGCGCCCCACCCGTGCGCTCGAGGTCGGCGCCGGCCCGCTGGGAGCACCCCTGCGGAGCCTTGCCGTAGGAGTACGACAGCGATCGATCCCCGCCTCCTGCGAGTGCGGTGACCCCGCTGGCCGCGAGCTCCGCTCCCGTCAGTCGCCCGGCAGAGTCATAGGTGTAGGACCACTTGTAACCGGAGTCCTTGTCGCCGCGCACCTTGGTCGCCACCACGACGGTGATCAACTCGGCATCGCAGGTCGTCGAGGTGATCTTGGCGGACACGGATAGAGCCTCGTGGGCAGTCACACGCCAAGACTAGGCAACGAGACCTGGGCTGGGAGACAGGTCGTGAGATACCCGAAGATTCACAGGCACGTCACCTGGGGCTCGCCGATGCGATACTCGCGCAATGTCAGGCCGGGAGCGACAGCCGCGGGGCGTGGTCACGCTGGCTCTTGTGGAGATGTGGGAGCGCTTCTCCTACTACGGCATGGTCGCACTGCTCGTCCTGTTCCTCATCCAGCCCGAGGATGGGCCCTTCCCACCCGGACCCGGCCAGGGCTTCAACGAGGCCGACGCGGCAGCGCTCTTCGGCGTCTACTCCGCCCTCGTGCTCGGCGCTCCCCTGGTGGGTGGCTGGATCGGCGATCGCCTTATCGGTCCACGTCGAGCGCTGCTCATCGGCGGGATCCTCATCGCGACGGGACACTTCGTGCTGCTCCTGCCGGGCATCGCGGTCTTCTGGGCGGGCCTGCTCGTCATCGCGGCGGGCACCGGCCTGCTCAAGCCCAACATCTCGACCGTGCTCGGCCTGCTCTACGCCGACGGCGATCCGAGACGAGACAGCGGCTTCTCCCTCTTCTACTTCGGCATCAATGTGGGTGCCTTCACCGCGCCACTCATCTGCGGGTGGCTCGCGACCGCCTACTCGTGGCGTCTGGCCTTCGCGGTGGCGGGAATCGGGATGGTGGCCGGCCTTGTCCAGTACGCGATCGGGCACCGGCGACTCGCAGACGCGGGCATCGCCGTGCCTCGCCCGGCTAGTCGCACCGAGCGCGGCCGCGCGCTGATCGCGGCTGTCGTCGCGCTCGCAGCCATCGCCACGGTCTTTTTCGTGGCCATCGCGGCAGCCGGCTTCAACGCCGGCACGATCTCCGCTGCCGTGACATTCGTCATCGTCGTGGTCGCCTGTGTCGCGTTCACACTGCTGCTGCGTCGGACGCCCGGTGTCACTCCCGAGCGGCGGCACCTCCTGGGCTTCCTCATGCTCTTCATCGCGAGCGTTGTCTACTTCGCCCTGTCATCCCAGGCCGGCTCGACCATCACCGAGTTCACCCAGGATTGGATCGATCGCGGGATCGGCACCTTCACCGTGCCTACGAGCTGGCTCCTGTCGCTCAACCCCATCCTCGTCGTCGTCTTCGCGCCCGTCTTCGCCGCCCTCTGGACGCGCCTGGCCGCTCGCGCACCGACGACTCCGACGAAAGTGGCCCTGGCCATCGTGGGTGTAGGACTGAGTTTCCTCATCATCGCGATCCCAGGCTTTGCCGCGGAGGATGGGCGCACGTCAAGCGCCGGTTGGATCCTCATGACCTTCCTCGTGCTCACGTGGGCAGAGTTGCTCATCGTGCCCATCGCGCTGTCCACGACTACCGAGCTCGCCCCCTCCGGGCTGACCGGACAGCTCCTCGGGCTGTGGTACCTCGCCACGGCCGCGGGCGGAGCGATCGGTGGTCAATGTGCACGCCTGGTGGAGCCACTCGGCTTCGGTGGCTACTTCCTCGGCGCGGGCCTGACGGTGATGGCGATCGGCGTCGTCTTCGTCTTCTTGCGACCCCGGTGGTCGGCGCTGCTCGCGCCCGTGCGTTGAGCCGCAAGACATTCGGATATGTCAACGCCTCCTCCCGAACCAGATGAGAACGAAGGCCACCACCCAGACAGTCGGCAAGGGCTCCTGACCGGTCCGGGCATCCCTTCGCCACAATGCGGCTATGCCGATCCGAGATGCCACACCCGCGGACGTTCCCGAGATCCTCGCGATGATCCGCGAGCTGGCCGACTACGAGCGCGCACCCGATGCGGTGGTCGCGACCACTGACCTGCTTCACGAGGCGCTCTTCTGCGAGTCACCGGCGGCCTTCGCGCTCATCGCCGAAACGGGGGGAGGTGAGGTCGTCGGCTTCGCCCTGTGGTTTCGGAATTTCTCCACCTGGATCGGCAGGCACGGGGTCTATCTCGAGGACCTCTACGTCCGGCCCGCCCACCGCGGACACGGATATGGCAAGGCCCTGCTGAGCGCTCTTGCGCGGATCGCCGTCGATCGGGGATACGGCCGCTTCGAGTGGTGGGTCCTGGACTGGAACACCCCGGCGATCGACTTCTATCGCTCCCTCGGTGCCAAGCCCATGGACGAGTGGACCGTGCAGCGTGTCACGGGCGACGCCCTGCGCCGTCTTGCAGCCGGGCCCGGCTAGGCGTCGGGGCTCGACAGATGCCGCTGTGCCGACTCACCCGACTCGATGGCCGTCGTCGTCGAAGGCCAGAAGGCCGCGACGAGGCCGGCCACCGCTAGACACACCAGGACGATGCCCGCCCCCCGCTGCGGGCCCTCCTCGGCGGTCACGAGCGGCACGCCGACGACCAGCGCGATGAACTGCCCGACGACGAGCATGCTGCGCGCCCACCGGCGCGACCGCCAGAGGCCGCGTGCAGCGAGGATGAGTGCCACGCCGAGGAGGCCGAAGATGGCAATCTCCAGCGTCACCGCGACGGGGTTCGAGACCTCTGCCGGTCCGGTGATGCCCAGGCGAGCGACCTGTACGGCGATGTAGACGGCGTAGACGGTGAGTGCCAGTCCTTCGATCGCCGCGACCCCCGCGCCGACGAGCAGAGACACCGCGGGGCGCTCCCTGCCAACGGCCATCTCCCCAGCCTAGGGCGGCTAGGGTGCGTCCGTGCGCGGAGTCCTCGTGGTCAACCCACACGCGACTACCACGTCTCCGCGGGTCACAGACGTCCTCGTCCACGCGCTCGCCGACGAGGTGGACCTCACGGTGGTGCGCACGGAGCATCGCGGGCACGCAGCCCAGATCGCGGAGCGGGCGGCGGCAGAGGGTGCGCAGATCGTGTGCGTCCTCGGCGGCGACGGGACCGTGAACGAGGTTGTCAACGGGATGCTGGGCGACCAGCCCGCGCCCGCGGGGCCGTTGCTGGCCATCATCCCCGGCGGCAGTGCCAACGTCGCCGCGCGTGCACTCGGCCTGCCCGCCGACCCCGTGGAGGCTACCGGCGAGATCCTCCAGGCCCTGCGCGAGCAGCGCACCCGCACGATCGGGCTCGGGCGCGTGACGATCACGCCCTGGGAAGAGGAAGCATGGGCACCGCGCTGGTTCCTCGCCAATGCGGGCCTGGGCATCGACGCGGAGATCATCGCCGCCATGGAGGGTGATCGCGCACGCGGTCACGAGGCGACGCCGACGCGCTACCTCACGACGACGATCCGGCAATTCCTGTGGCGCACCGAGCGTCGCGAGCCCGCACTGACGGTCGCGCTGCCCGACGGTGACGTCGACGGCGTCTTCCTCGCCATCGTGCAAAACACGTCCCCCTGGACCTTCTTCGGCTCCCTGCCCATCGCCCCCTGCCCCGACGCCTCCTTCGACACCGGTCTGGACCTCTTCGCGGTGCGTCGCATGGGCATCGGGACAGCGATGCGCCTGGCCCGTCGCATGGTGGCCGGCAGCAGGGCTGGATCGACCGCCCGCAGCCTCACGGTGGCCCATGACGTGCCACGCATCTCGGTCCGGACCTCGCGACCGATTGCCGTGCAGGTCGATGGCGAGGGCCTCGGAGACGCGGGCCGGGCCGACTTCTCCGCCGTGCCCGCGGCCTTGACGGTGGTCGCCTAGCACCCCCGTGCCTGCACGGTGCCGGGCGTCGTACGCCGTCCTATAACCGGACAGGCAGGGGAATCTTGACCGGTCATGTGACCAAGGGAACAGGCGACGCGTCGATCCGTTATGCCGTTTCGCCTTGTGGGACGCCCCCCCGTCTGCGACCCTTAACTACCGGGCGCATTCCGGTCGCGTTGCCTCGCTCGCCCCCTAGCCTCACGGCTACGCCTCTTGGGAGCGTGCGTGAACGTCGTCACAAGCACGGGGACTCGGTGAGGAGGAAGCATGGATTGGCGCCACGATGCTGCCTGCCGCGATGTGGATCCCGAGCTCTTCTTCCCCATCGGCAACACCGGTCCAGCCCTCCTGCAGATCGAGGAGGCCAAGGCCGTGTGCCGTCGCTGCGACGTCGTTGACGAATGCTTGCAGTGGGCTCTCGAGACCGGCCAGGACGCCGGGGTCTGGGGAGGCCTGAGCGAGGACGAGCGCCGCGCACTCAAGCGACGCAACGCCCGCCTGCGTGCGCGCAGCACCGCCTGACGCCTTCCTAGGAGCCGGGCGCAACGGGCACATCGGGCACGGCCATCCGCGCGGAGCACCCCCCGTCAACCGACGCCGACAGCGCGAACGTGCCGCGCAGGTCCTGCTCGATCAGAGACCGCACGATCTGGAGTCCAAGTCCTTCGGTCATGGGCTCGGGCAGTCCGCGACCGTCGTCGCGCAACTCTACCTCGATGGCATCCCCCGATCGCGAGGGCGTGACGATGATCGTCGTGGCGTGCGCATGCTCAACGGCGTTGTGGAGGAGTTCGGACACCGCCATGGCGAGCGGGCTGGCGACGTCGGTGGCGATCACGCCGACAGATCCCTCCCGATTGATGCGGACGTCCGGTGCATAGGCGGCGGCAAGGTCGCGCTCCACGACGATGATCCGGTCCATCACCGCATCGAAGTCCACGCGATCCCCCGGCTCCTGGGCGAGCACCTCGTGAATCGCGGCGATGGCGGCCACGCGCCGACCCGCCTCGGCCAGCGCCTCCCGCGCCTCGTCAGCCGTGACCCGGCGCGATTGCAGCCGCAGCAGGGCGCCCACTGTCTGGAGGTTGTTCTTCACGCGATGATGCACTTCCCGCAGGGAGGCGTCCTTGCTCAACAGCGCCCGCTCGCGCCGACGCAGGTCCGTGATGTCGCGGATGAGCACGATGGCTCCCTCGGATCGGCCGCCCGGATCCAAGGGCAGGGAGCGCAGCGTCACGCACGCCGATGGGTTCTCGACCTCAGCATCCGCGGCGATCCGACCCGCGGCAGCCAGCGCGAGCCCCTCATCGACCGGGCCGGGGCGGTGCCACAGGCGCGTGACGACCATCGACAGGTCGGCGTCCTCCAGCGTCCTCGCCAGTCCCAGACGACGGAAGGCCGACACGGCATTGGGACTCGCGAACACCACCCTGCCCTGCGCATCCACGCGCATAAGCCCATCGCCCACGCGCGGCGGAGATGCACCCGACGACCAGTCAGCATCACGGGGTGGGAATCCTCCCTCACTTGCCATGACGAGCAGCATCTCGGCGAGCTCCCGATAGACCTCCTCGAGTCGCCCTGATCGCCGGGTCGCGGTGTGGCGGTCGATGACACCCACGACCCGGTCGCCCACATGCACGGGCACAGCCTCGCCGCCGTCCGGATCCGACACGATGCGTCCCGACGCCGCCGCTCGATCGAGCCCCCGATGGCGTCCGCGAGGCACGAAGGTGCCGACGATGTCCTCCACGACGGCCGTAGGCGCGGTCGACGGGCGCACGAGCGCGGCAGCAACCCAACCCCCGGCGTTCCAGGTCGGCAACCACAGCACCAGGTCGCTCATCGCGAGGTCCGCCACCAGCGCCCAGACCCCTATGAGGGCCTGCAGGTGCTCGACCTCGGCCGGCGCGAGGTCGGTGCGCTCGTCCGCGAGACGGTCAAGACTCCCCATGCTCGCGCAGGCTAGGCCGTCGCCCGGGGCCTGCGACGACCGGGATGCCGACCGGTAGCCTGCCGGGATCGAAGGGAGTCCCGTGCAGAACAAGACGCTCATCACCGTCACTGCCATCGTCGCGCTCGTCGCCCTCGGCGTCAGCATCCTCGCGCTCGCGATCCTGTGACCGGCTCCCCCGAGCCCCAGCACGGCGGACGCCAGGCCATCGAGGCTGCTCGTCGGCACGGCGCCGAGCACCTCTTCACCCTGTCCGGCGCCCACATCTTCCCGCTCTACGACGCGGCCGTCGGCGGCGCAGGCACCGTCGAGTCGGGCGCGCCCGGACCACTGCGCATCATCGACGTGCGCCACGAGCAGACAGCGGTGTTTGCCGCCGAGGCAATGGGCAAGCTCACCCGCACTCCCGGCTTCGCCGCCGTCACGGCCGGACCCGGCGTCACCAACGCCATCAGTGCCGTGACCGGCGCCTGGGTCAACGGGTCACCCCTGGTCCTCATCGGTGGACGCGCCCCGGACGGTCGCTGGGGTGCCGGGGCTCTCCAGGAGATCGATCATCCGCCACTGCTCGCACCGGTGACGAAGTCCGCTGTCACGGTGCACGACCCCTCGGCCGTCGGCGTGGCCGTCGATGCGGCGTTCCGCCTCGCCGCCGCACCCCATCGCGGCCCGGCCTTCGTCGATGTCCCCATGGACGTGCTCTTCACCCCGGCGGTGCCCGAGGCTCATGCATCGTCAGGTGTGCAGGGCCAGTTGGAGGGCGATCTCGAGCACATCGCGGCGCTGTTGCGCGCCGCACAGCGGCCTGTGCTCGTGCTGGGCAGCGATGTCTGGGCTGACGGCGCCGACACCGCCGCACGGGCTTTCGCCGACGCCACGGGCATCCCGGTCATCGCCAACGGCATGGCGCGCGGCATCCTGCCGCCCGATCATCCGCTCCTGGTCACCCGCGCCCGGGGGGCGGCCTTTGCTGGCAGTGATCTGGTCATGGTGGTCGGGACTCCCCTGGACTTCCGGCTGGGCTACGGCGCCTTCGGCGACCCGCCCGCCCCTGTCATCCACGTCGCGGACTCCCCCGGCCAGATCGCTCGCCATCGCGATCTCGCCGCGAGCGCCGCCGGAGACCTCACCGGCTTCTTCCTCCGCCTCGCGGAGGACATCGACACTCCACTGCCCATCGACGAGTGGGCCGGCAGCCTGCGCGATCGCGCGGAAGCCGCCATCGCCGCAGACGCCCCTGACCTGGCGAGTGCCTCCGATCCGATCCACCCGGCGCGCGTCTACGGCGAGCTCCTTCCACGGCTCGCGGAGGATGCCGTCGTCATCGGTGACGGGGGCGACTTCGTCTCTTTCGCGGGTCGGTACGTCGAACCGCGGCGCCCCGGGCACTGGCTGGATCCGGGGCCCTACGGCTGCCTCGGCACGGGTCCGGGCTACGCGATGGCGGCGCGACTCGCACACCCGTCATCGCAGGTTGTGCTCCTGCTCGGCGACGGCGCGGCCGGCTTCTCGCTGATGGACGTCGACTCGCTCGTGCGCCACGATCTGCCTGCGGTGATCGTCATCGGCAACAACGCCGGGTGGAATCTCGAGCGCCACCCCATGCGCTTCCTCTACGGATACGACGTTGCCGCCGATCTGCGACCGACGGCGTACGACGATGTCGTGAACGCGCTCGGCGGTGCCGGGGAGACGGTGACGCAACCGGGCGACATCGGACCTGCGCTGGATCGCGCCTTCGCTGCCGGTGTGCCCTACGTGGTCAACGTCATGACCGATCCCGACGTGGCCTATCCGCGGTCGACCACCGGCGTGTGACGGCTAGGCGCAGAGTCGGCGGATGATGGGCTCGGCGTCCTGCGCCGACCCTGACCACCCGCGCGGGCGGAGCTCGATGTGCAGGTGCACGGCACCCGGTGAACCGGTGTCGCCCATCGTGCCGATGAGCTGGCCCGCCTTCACGCGGTCGCCCTCGGAGAAGTAGATCTTGTCGAAGTGGCCGTAGAACCACATCGAGCCCTTGCCGTCGGTGATGTCGAGAATGAGGGCGCCGTTGCCCTGGTAGCCGCTGCGCGTGACGCGGCCGGAGTCGACGGCGTAGATCGGCGTGCCGCGCGTGCCGAGGAGGTCGAATCCCATGTGGTTGCGACCGGCGCCCATGCCGTCGCCGTAGGTGAAGTCCACCGCCGGGCAGTAGCGCCCGTCGACCTGCTTGTCGCCGAAGCTCTCGTCCGCCCGGGCCGCTTCGCGCGCGACGCCCCTGCCGAGAACCGCCCAGGTCTCTGCACCGACCACGCCCGTGGGCTCAAGACCGCTCGCGACCTGGAGCCGCTCAACCGCAATCCGTGTCACCGGACCGAAGTAGCCGGTCACGGGCCTGACCTCCAGCGCCCGCTGCAGGACCTTGACCGCCTCGCCGGTGCTCCCCGTGCCCAGTTCGGGGGCCTCCGCCGCGAATGCCGGCGTACGGGGCGACGCAGGCGCAGCCTGGCTGGCCACCGGGACGAGAGCGAGGGTGGTGACAGCGACCACGAGCGTGGCCGCGAGGGCGAGCGATTGACGCAGGCCTGCGGTCATCAGTCCTCCGTCGCCTGCGGGGTCAGCTGTCGGGTTCGGCAGGACTCATGCGCCCGCCGGCGGGAGGTGCCTCCCGCTTCACCCCAAGATCCGCCGGTGTCGCTGGCGGATCGTGCCGGTGACTGATGACACCGGCGGTGGGTCCCCCGCTCCTGCCCGCGGTGGTGCGCCCAGGGCGGGCAGGACTCGGCGTGCCCGGGGCGGTCAGCCTGGTGGTCGACCCCAGAAAGGTAACAGAAGGGTCACGAAGGCGCCTCCCCGACGGCCCGGCGAATCACCTGGAAGCGTTCTGCGGTCGAGAAGTGCCGCCCGGTGACACATCTAGACCACAGAAGGCCCAGGCTCCCCTGCTCACCCGATGACCACGCGGTGCCCGCCGAGCCCCCGGTCAATGCCCGAGCCTGGGGGACGGGTCCCTGCCGGGACACCGATCACGGGAGGGACCCCATGGCGGTGGTCACCGGACTGACCTCGGCCCGGGCCGCCGACACCTTGCGCGAGGTCGACATCGGGATCGCGATGGGCCAGTCAGGCATCGACGTCGCCCGCGAGGCCGCTGATCTCGTCCTGCTCGACGATCACTTCGACTCCATCGTGGCCGGCATCGCCCAGGGGCGGGCCGCGTATGTGAACATTCGCCGCTTCCTCACCTATCACCTGACGGATAACGTCGCCGAGCTCGCGCCCTTCGTCGTCTGGGCCCTCTCCGGCGGCCAGATTCCCTGGCGCTCGGAGTGCTCCAGGTGCTGGCGATCGATATCGGCACGGACACGTTCGCCGCCGCAGCCCTGGGCGAGGAGCCGCCCGCGCGCGACGTGCTGTCACGCCCGCCCGTCTCCGGGGCACTGCTCAATCGGACGGTGCTGCTGCGTGCCTTCGGGATCATCGGACCGGCGATCGCCCTGGCCAGCATGGGCGCGTTCTTCGCGACCTACCTGGTCGCGGGCTGGCGAGTCGGTGATGCCTTCCCCGTCGGCCAGGTGGCGCTCATGGCGTCGGGGGCGGCGTTCGCGACGGTCGTGCTCGGCCAGACGGCCAACGCCTTCGCCTGCCGCAGCAGCACGCGCTGGCCCGGTGCTCTCGGCTGGACCACCAATCGCCTGCTCATCCCCGCGGTCATCGCCGACCTCGTCATCGCGGGCCTGATGCTGGGCGTGCCGTTCCTGGCCCAGGCCCTGACCCAGGCACCTCCCGGATGGGCGGGCTGGCCGATCGCCTTGGGCACCATGGTGATCGTGCTCGCGCTCGACGCGGCGTACAAGGCCGTGCGGCACAGCTTGAGATGAATCAGGACAAGGAAGGAGAGCGGACGAAGACCCTGAGTCGCACCCCGGGGACTGGCTCGTGGTCCCGACTCGTGATGGGCATGAAGCCGTGAGCGAGATAGAGAGCAGCCGCGGGCTCGTTGCCCTCGATGACACTGCATACGAGCGACTGACCTTCCGCACGCGAGATGACCGCCTCGAGCAACGCCTGGGCGACACCCTGACGCCACACGCGAGGCGCGACGGCCATGAAGCGGAACTCCACCTCGCCGGGCTGCGCGGCCTCAGCCAGGGGGACCCCGGCGGGGGCGATCGCGACCGTGCCCACGAGCTCGCCGTGGCGCACGGCGACGAGGATCTCCGCATGCGCCGCGTGCCCGGGCGCATCTCTCAGCACGGCGGCATATCCGACCTCCTCGGTCGCCATCCCGTAGCCCGCGACGTAGGCCTCCACGCGGAGCTCGCCCACCGCGGGGAGTTCCTCCGGCAGCGCCTCACGGATGATCAGCGGCGGGATGGTGCGCGCGAGAAAGGGCTCGCGGCGTACGACAACCCGCGTGACCTGGCCCTGAGCGATGAGCACCGGGCCCTGCCCCGTGTCGTGGTGGGCGGTCACGGCGAAGCGCAGGAGACGGCCATCGCGGTGCACGACCTCGGCTTCCGCGTCCACTCGCGCACCAATCGGGGTAGCGATCAGGTGCTCGACGTCGACGCGCGTACCGACGCTGGTCTCATCCGGGCCGAGGGCAGGGCATGCGTCTACGGTGGCTGCCTCGAGCCATGCGATGAGTCGCGGTGTGGCTAACACGGGTACGTCGCCGCTGCCGAGCGCGGTGGCGACGTCGAGCGATGTGACGACGTGGGACAGGGGCATCAGGCGGTCGTGAGGGAGAGCGTGACGAGGAGGTCGCCCTCGTGCACGACATCGCCGGGCGTCACCGGGATCTCGATGACGACGCCCGCCCACTCGACGATCACCGGGATCTCCATCTTCATGGACTCGAGGAGCAGCACGGTGTCGCCGACCGCGACGCTGCTGCCTGGTTCGACCAGGACTGAGTGCACCTGGGCGACCATCTCGGCGCGGATCTCCGCGGCCATGGCCTAGGAGTTGGGGCGCTTGCCGTGGTTGGCGCCGCTCTTCTTGCGAGCCTTCTTCTTGCGGCCACGCTTGCTCATGATGACTCCCGTGCTGTCGAGGGAGCCACATCGTGGCACATCCGGGGGCTACGACTGACGGCGGTACGTGATCCGCACCTCGGAGATGCGCGCCACGATCCGCACGCGCAAGGCCTCGGGGGCTCGCTCCTCGCAGCAGGTCCGATGCACCAGAGACTTGACCACCTGCTCGAGGCGGTACTGCTCCGCGCAGTCCGGGCACTCCTGCAGGTGCCCGGCGATGGCCACGGCGGACGCTGCATCGAGCTCGGAGTCGAGATAGTCATAGACGCGCGCCAGCGCGTCACCGCAGGTGCAGGGAGAGCAGTCGCTCATGACGCACCCCCGTCCGAGACCAGGTAGCCCTCCGAGATCGCGTAGTCCTCCAGCAGCGTGCGCAATTGCTTGCGACCGCGATGCAGACGGGACATCACCGTGCCGATGGGCGTCTCCATGATGTCGGCAATCTCCTGGTAGGAGAACCCCTCGACATCGGCGAGGTAGACAGCCATGCGCCGCTCCTCGGGCAGCGCTGTCAACGCGTCATTGATGATGCCGTTGGGCAGTCGGTCCAGCGCCTCGGCCTCGGCCGAGCGCAGTTGCCCCGTGGCGTATGCCTGAGTGTGCTGCATCTGCCAGTCGTCGAGGTCGTCGGTGTGCGTCTGGAGCGGCTGGCGCTGCTTCTTGCGATAGGTATTGATGAAGGCGTTGGTGAGGATGCGGAAGAGCCATGCCTTGAGGTTGGTGCCCTCGGTGAAGGAGTCGAACGCTGCGAAGGCCTTGACGAAGGTCTCCTGCACCAGGTCCTCGGCGTCCGCGGGATTGCGCGTCATGCGCAGCGCACCGCCGTAGAGCTGATCGAGGTAGGGCAGCGCGTCGCGCTCGAATCGCGCGGTGCGCTCCTCGTCGGTCTCCGTGCTCACGGCGACCGAGGCGGCATCAACCTCGGGCTCATCCATCACCGATGAGGGTACGCCGACCCCCGCGGGACCCAGATCGGGCCGGATCGCGGGCAGCCCCTCCACGGGGGGCATCGACGCCTGACCGGTCAGCACGACTGAGCCAACTCCTCCCCCGCATCCGCTATTCCCTTAGCCAGACTCCGGCAGGGGGCGGACGAGGTCCGGGCCCTGGTTGCGCACGGAGTTGACCGCCGTCGACACGGGATAGATGTCCCAGAAGCCCGGCCGCGAGGGAGCGAGGATCTCGGAGAGGATCTGCGAGCCCGGCGTCTCCGGATCCAGCCACGCATCTCGCTGCTCGGGCAGCACCGCTACGGGCATGCGGTCGTGGATGCGCCCCACCTCATCGCGAGCGCTCGTCGTGATGATTGTCGTGGAGAGCAGCCAGGCGCGCGGATCGTCGGCGTCTTCGATCTCGGGGTCGCGCCACCACTCGTAGAGCCCAGCCATGGCCAGGCCTGTGCCGTCGGCGGGGTGAAGGAAGTAGGGCTGCTTGGCCGGCTTCTTGCCCGCTGCATTCAGCACGCCCTCCGCCGGCGCCTGCCACTCGTAGAACCCGTCGGCGGGGAGCAGGCACCGGCGCGAGGCCAGGGCTCTCCGGTACGCCGGCTTCTCCGCCACGGTCTCCGCTCGGGCATTGATCATCCGGTTGCCGATCGAGGGGTCCTTCGCCCATGACGGCACGAGTCCCCAGCGCGCGACGTCGAGTCGCCGCGGGTGATGGCCTGCGTCATCGGGCTTGCCGTCGCGTACGACGTACACCTCGTTGGTCGGAGCGATGTTGTAGCGCGCGGGCAAGTCGACGGCTGGCGACTCCTCCACGCCGAACTCCTCGACCAGTGCCGCCGGCTCGCGCGACGCGGCGTACCTCCCGCACATGGGACCAGCCTGCCCTACGCGCGCAGGCCGGACTGAGGCCCGGCGCCCGATACCCTCACGGCGTGAGCACACTCGCGGCATGGTCCGCGCCCACCGCGCCGGGACCGGTGTCTGCGACGGTGCGGGTGCCCGGGTCGAAGTCCGCGACCAACCGTGCCCTCGTGCTTGCCGCCCTGGCCTCGGGACCATCGACCATCCGGCAGGCGCTCGCCGCGCGCGACACCCTGCTGATGGCGGACGCGCTCATGGCCCTCGGCATCGGGATCGAGGCGGTCGGCCGCGACAGCATCGGCAACATCGATTGGCAGGTCACCCCCGGGCGGCTGCGCGGACCCGCGACGATCGACGTCGGCCTCGCCGGCACGGTCATGCGCTTCGTGCCGCCCGTCGCCGCACTGGCGGAGGGCGCAGTCGACTTCGACGGCGATGCGCGTGCACGCGAGCGTCCCCTCGGCCCCATGCTCGACGCGCTGCGCGGGCTCGGCGTATCCCTCAGCGACGCAGGCGGCTGCTTGCCCGTCACCGTTTCGGGCACCGGCTCCGTGCGCGGCGGCGCCGTCGACATCGATGCTTCGGCATCGAGTCAATTCGTGAGCGGGCTCCTGCTCTCGGCGGCGCGCTTCGATGAAGGACTCACCCTGCGTCACACGGGCCGGGCGCTGCCGAGTCTCCCGCACATCGCCATGACCTTGCACATGCTCCGCGAGCATGGCGTGCACGTGGACTTCGATGCCGAGACGTCGACGTGGCGCCTCTCGCCGTCGCCGATCGCGGCGGTGGATCGTGTCATCGAGCCCGACCTCTCCAATGCCGGTCCCTTCCTCGCCGCCGCCATGGCGACCGCGGGGTCGGTCACCGTGCCCGCGTGGCCCCGACACACGACCCAGGCCGGCGACGCACTGCGCGGCCTGCTCGCGCAGATGGGGGGACACCTCGATCTCCAGGACGGCGGCCTGACCATCACGGGACCCGGGGAGATACGGGGCCTCGACGCGGACCTCGCAGATGTGGGCGAGCTGACCCCGGTCGTCGCCGCCCTGGCCGCGCTCGCGGCATCGCCATCGCACCTGCGCGGCATCGGACACCTGAGGGGCCACGAGACGGATCGGATCGCGGCCCTGGCCGAGATGCTCGCCGCCTTCGGCGCGAGCGTGGAGGCGACGGAAGACGCCCTGCGGATCGCGCCGGCTCCCCTGCACGGTGCGACGGTGTCGTCCTACAGCGACCACCGCATGGCCACCGCCGCGGCCGTCGTCGGCCTCGTCGTGCCCGACGTGCGCATTGACGACATCGCCACGACGGGCAAGACCCTTCCTGACTTCCCGGGCATGTGGAGCGAGATGCTGACCGGCGACGCGGACGGCGCATGAGCAGATCGGGTCGCGAACTGGACGAGGACGACGTCCGCGTCCGGCCGGGGCGACGCAAGTCACGCCCCCGCTCGAAGGACAGGCCCACCTTCGACCAGGCCCTCCCGGGCACGGTCATCACCGTCGACCGCGGCAGGTTCACGGTCGCCATGGACGACGGTGACGAGGTCCTCGCGGTCAAGGCGCGCGAGATCGGGCGCAAGGGAGTGGTCGTCGGCGACCATGTCGGTCTCATGACCGACGCGCGACCGGGCACCGAGTCACTCGGGCGCATCGTGCGCGTGGACGAGCGCTCGACTGTGCTGCGGCGTACAGCCGACGACGACGACCCGGTCGAGCGCGTGATCGTGGCCAATGCCGATCAGCTCGCCGTCGTCGTCGCCACCGTCGATCCCGAGCCGCGGCTGGGCTTCATCGACCGGGCATTCGTGGCCGCCTACGACGCGGGCATTGAGCCCCTCCTCATCATCACCAAGGCCGACCTCGCCGATCCCGGTCCGCTCATCCAGGCCTATGCCGCACTCGATGTCATCGCCATCCCGATCGCGCGCGGCGATGGCAAGCGACCCCGCGAGGCGGACCTGGATGCCGTGCTCGCGCACCTCGTGGGCAGGACCACCGTGCTCGTCGGTCACTCCGGAGTGGGGAAGTCGACGCTGGTCAACGCCTTGGTCCCGGGCGCCACGCGCGCCACGGGCCACGTCAACGCGGTCACCGGCAGAGGGCGTCACACCTCGACGTCAGCGCTGGCCCTGCGACTGCCTCGCGGCGGATGGATCGTCGACACGCCGGGGGTGCGGTCGTTCGGTTTGGCGCATGTGACGCCGGACGCCGTCATCTCCGCCTTCGACGATCTTGCCGCGGGGCTCGATGCGTGTCCGCGCGGCTGCACGCACGAGGGCGCGGACTGCGCCCTCGACGCCTATGTCGGCGACGATGAGCACCTGCGAGCCCGGCTGGACTCCCTGCGTCGCCTGCTGCAATCGCGCGGTGGATCCGAGGACTCAGGTGCCGACCCTGCCTAGCAGGCATCCCAGAGTCCGGCCCTGGCGTTGCGGGCACGGGACTCCGCCTGCCGGAAGTCGCTCTGGTGGGCGTAGCCGTCGGTGTAGGTGACCTCTTCGGCAAAGCCTTCGGCGATGAGGATCTCGTTGAGCATCGTGTCGGCGTCGAGCCAGACGAAGGCAAGCGTGCGGTCGTACTTGTCGGTCAGTCCCGAGGCCTCGTCGTACTCCAGCCACACCTCGCCGCCCGTGACGAGGTCGGTCGTGCGCTCCGAGGCTTCGGGGCCGAAGCACTCCACGGGACGATCGGGGGCGACGGTCTCGGGTGTGTCGAGGCCGATGAGGCGGACGACGATTTCCTCACCTCCACGAACGACGCGGATCGTGTCGCCGTCGACGGCGCGCACGACGGGATACGGCCCGTGCAGGACCCCGGGCGATGTGTCAGAGGCACCACCCGGCGACGAGCACCCGGCGACGACCAGGACCGCACTGAGGGCGGCGACGATGATCCGCACGTCAGCCGGGTTGCGTGTTGTCGATGATGGCCTTCCAGGTCGCCTCGGCGCCCGTGTGGCCGGTGCGGATGGTCCAGCCGGTGACGATGAGCGCGGCCACGATGACGATCACCGCCACGATCTGCGTGCCGATGTCCCGCGCACCGCGCCGGTCGAGCAGCCACAGCAGCACGACCGCCACGAGGAAGCCGGCGGCGATGAAGGGCAGCAGGGAGCCGGCCTGCGCGTGGACCTCGGGGTTGCCGACACGCTCGGCGAACTCCTCCCCCGAGATGCGACTCGCGAAGGCAGCGACAGTGCCGGCAGCCGCGACGGCCACGACCACGGGCCCGAATCGGATCGAGAACCGGCGCGAGAAGCCCATGATCAATGCGCCGAGCGCCGCCAGGGGCAGCAGCACGACGGCGGCGTGGACCACCAGGGTGTGCGTGGGCAGGCCGAAGATCGTGTCCGACATGCGCCCAGGCTACGGCCGGTCGCTACCGTGTGCCCGTGACGACACCGGATGGGCTTGCCGCGGATCTGGCACTCGCTCTCGAACTCGCCGACGGGGCCGATGCCATCACGATGGCTCACGCGCAGCGCACGGACCTGCGGGTCGAGACCAAGCCCGATATGTCCCCGGTGACCGAAGCGGATCAGGCCACGGAGCTGGCGCTGCGGGAGGGTATCGCCGTGGCACGCCCGGACGACGCGATCGTCGGCGAGGAGTACGGCGGGGACGCGGCAACCGGCCGACGATGGATCCTGGATCCCATCGATGGCACCAAGAACTACGTGCGCCGGGTGCCGGTGTGGTCGACGCTCATCGCACTGGCCGACGACGCGGGGATCCAGGTGGGCGTCGTCAGCGCACCGGCACTCGGACGACGTTGGTGGGCGGCACGCGGACACGGAGCCTGGGCAACCGGACCCGAGTCTGCTGAGCCACGACGGATCCATGCGAGTTCCGTCGCGGACCTCGCCGACGCGTCCTTCTCCTTCAGCGACCCGGAGAACTGGGATCGACGGGTGCTCGATGAGCTGATCGAACGCACCTGGCGCACCCGGGCCTACGGGGATTTCTGGTCGCACATGCTCGTAGCGGAGGGCGCGGTGGACATCGCGGCGGAGGTCGGTCTCGGCGTATGGGACTTCGCGGCTCTCGTGCCTGTCATCGAAGAAGCAGGCGGTCGATTCGCGAATGTCGAGCGGCCCTCAGGGCCCGTATCGCTGACGACCAATGCCCCGCTCCACGACACCGTCCTGAGGATCGTCGCCGAGTGACCGCACCCGCCGCGTGACTCGTCGCGCGCACAAGCGCCGCCGTCAGGCGGTGCGCACCCACCACGAGACATCAGCGAGTTCCTCGGTGAGCGCGAAGCCGGCACGCTCGAGCACTTGCCTGCTCGGCGTATTGCCGGCGTCGCACTCGGCGCGCACGACTACGGCACCGCGGTCGAAAGCGCGCTCGACGAGGGCTGCGACTGCCTCGGTGGCCAGTCCCCGGCCCTGAGCGGCAGCCGCCAGGCCGTAGCCGATCTCGACGGTGCCCTCATCGTCAGGTGCTCCCTTGAAGCCTGCGCCACCGACGAGCAGGCTCGTCTCGCGCTCGATGAGCTGCCACGGGCCCCACTCCCCGGCGGCGAGGTGTCCCTCGGCGACGAGGCTTGCCCTCACGAGGTCGCCCTCCGTGGGATAGCCGTCGATGGCGGGACCGACCTGCCCCTCGAGCAGCGCTCGCCAGGTCCCCAGCCCGGGGGCCACCAGGTCGAGGCGCTCGGTCGTGATCCGCACGGAGGGATTGGACCACACGCGGGGATGGGCCCATGTCGCGATTGAGTCGCGGGCCTTGCCACGGGCGCCCGAGTAGATCAGCATGGGAGCGGAGGTGGTCGCCATGAAGATCTCAGCCATCCTCGCCGCCAAGGGTGCCGACACCGTCACCATCGCACCCGACGCCAGCGTCTCGGAGCTGATCACCCTGCTTGCCGATCACGGCATCGGGGCCGTCGTGGTCTCCGCAGACGGCCACCAGATCGACGGCATCGTCTCGGAGCGCGATGTCGTCCGCGCGATGGCGGCCGATCCCGATGCCGGTCGCACGGGAGGCGTGCGCCCCAGGCCGGTGAGCGCCATCATGACGGCCCATGTCGCCACGATCGCGCCCGACGACGACGTGGACCATGCCATGCAGCTGATGACCGCGGGCCGCTTCCGACACCTGCCCGTCGCCATCGAGGGATCCCTCGCTGGCATCGTGAGCATCGGCGATGTGGTCAAGGTGCGACTGCAGGCGCTCGAGGACGAGCGCGCCGCCCTGGTCGATTACGTCACCCGCGGCGGCTAGCGCGGGCGCACGATCAGTGGCAGCGCACCTGCCGGTCGCAAGGTGACGAGCGGCACGGCGCGGGGATCCGGCTCGCCAGGCACGCGCTCCACGCGCACGTGCTGCAGCAGCGAAGCCAGCACCGAGATCGACTCGAGATAGGCGAAGTCCTTGCCCACGCACATGCGCGGGCCCAGGCCGAAGGGCCAGTAGGCCGCGTCATCGGCCGCTCCCCCGCGCTGCTCTCCGAGGAAGCGCTCCGGATCGAATCTCTCCGGCTCGGGCCACATCCTCGGATCGCGCTGCGCCAGGTACGGCGTCATGATCACGAGCGAGTCCGCGGGGATTTCGCGGCCTCCGAGCACGTCGGGCTCCATCGCGCGACGCGTGACCAGCCAGACGGGCGGATACAGCCGCATGGCCTCGTCGATGACCGCGCGCAGGTAGGCAAGATTCGGCAGGTCATCGCCGCGGATGCTCCGCCCTCCCAGCACCTCATCGACCTCCACTATCGCGTGCTGCTGCGACACCGGGTCGCCGGCGAGCAGCCACAGGGCCCAGGTCAGCGCACTCGCGGCCGTCTCGTGGCCGGCCACCATGAAGGAGACGAGCTCGTCGCGGACCTCGCGCAGGGGGATCGGATCCTCGCCGTCGAGTGCCGCGACGAGCAGGCCGAGCAGATCAGCACGCGGCGCTGTCTCGGCGAGGCGTCGCTGCACCATGCGATGCACCGCCTCGTCGAGCTCGCGCGTGGCGCGACGCAGTGAGCGCTGCGACGGCGTCCAGGCGGGCAGCCGGACCGGGATCTGGGCGGAGGACACGACGACGTCAAGGGCCTCGAGGGTGGCACGCGCCAGCCGATCGGCATCGCTGGACAGGTCGGTGCCAAAGAGCGAGGCCGCCACGGTCTCGAGGGCCACGCGCATCATGGCCTCATCGATGTCGATCACCGCCCCCCGCGAGGTGTCGCCCCATCGCACAAGAAGCTCCTCGGTGGCAGCTGCGGCATGCCCGACGACCGCCTCCAGGCTGGCCCGGTGGAAGGCCGGCTGGACCATACGTCGCTGCCGCCGCCAGATGTCTCCGGACGTCGTGAGCAGGCCTTCGCCCGTGACGAGGGAGAGGGACCTGTACTGCACGGTGGCCTTGTCGTAGGCCCGCGAGCGATCCACGAGGACCCGGCGCACGGCAGCCGGATCCGCGACGAGATAGCTGGCCGGGGAGGGAATGGGGAACTGCACCACCGGGCCGTAGACCTGCGTCATCCGCTGCAGAAAGCCCAGCGGATCGCTGCGGATCTCGCGCAACCGGGCCAGCATCTGCGGACCCGACGGGCCCGGCGCCGTCGCCGGCGTACGGAAGTAGCGGCGATCGGGGACCCCGTCGCGCGAGACCGCTTCCGCCTGGTCGATCGCCACACCGGGAGCCTACGGCCCTGCATCGAGCCCACGGCCTGCGCTCGGCGCGCAGGAAGCGGCAGGATGGGGCCGTGATCAGGAGGGGACCATGACGATCCACCCGCGCGCCGGACAGCCCGCCGAGGAAGGTGACCTCATCGACGTCGCCGCACTGGTGACCGCCTATTACACCGGCCATCCGGATGTCGATGACCCAGCGCAGCGGGTGGCGTTCGGGACATCCGGGCATCGCGGCTCGTCGTTCGCCGATGCCTTCAACGACGATCACATCGCGGCGACCACCCAGGCCATCGTCGAGTACCGCAAGAAGCAGGGCATCAACGGCCCGCTCTTCCTCGGCAGGGACAGCCACGCACTCAGCCAGCCGGCTTGGGCGACCGCGCTCGAGGTGCTCGCCGCTCACGGTGTCACCGTGATGATCGACGCACGTGACGCTCTCACGCCCACTCCGGCGATCTCCCACGCCATCCTGCGCCACAACGCGGGTCGATCGACGACCGATCCCGGCCGCGCCGATGGCATCGTCGTCACCCCCAGTCACAATCCGCCCCGCGACGGCGGCTTCAAGTACAACCCGCCCGATGGCGGCCCAGCGGGATCAGATATCACGTCGGTGATCCAGGACCGCGCCAACGAGTTGCTCGCGGCGGGCCTGGAGGGCGTGCGCCGCGTGACACTCCCCCGCGCACGCGCCGCCGCCACGACGCATTCCTATGACTATCTGCGCCACTACGTCGATGATCTGCCCGCGGTGGTCAACATCGACGCCGTCCGGGGCGCGGGCGTGCGCATCGGCGCCGACCCGCTCGGCGGAGCGAGCGTGGACTACTGGGGCGCGATCGCGGAGGCCTACGACCTCGATCTGACGATCGTGAATCCGCGCGTGGATCCCACGTGGCGCTTCATGACGCTGGACTGGGATGGCAATATCCGCATGGACTGCTCCTCGCCCTATGCGATGGCCACGCTCATCGAGCGTAGATCCGACTACGACATCGCAACGGGCAACGACGCCGACTCCGACCGACATGGCATCGTCACGCCCGATGGCGGCCTGATGAATCCCAATCACTTCCTCGCCGTGGCCGTCGACTATCTCTTCGCTCGGCGCGACGGATGGCGATCAGACGCCGCCGTCGGCAAGACTGTCGTGAGCTCCTCCATGATCGATCGCGTCACAGCGGCGCTCGGACGTCGCCTCTGGGAGGTGCCGGCGGGCTTCAAGTGGTTTGTCCCCGGCCTCGTCGATGGCAGCGTGGGCTTCGGCGGCGAGGAGTCCGCCGGCGCGTCGTTTCTCCGCCGCGACGGATCGGTCTGGACCACAGACAAGGACGGCATCATCCTCGCCCTGCTCGCTTCCGAGATCCTGGCGGAGACCGGCGCATCACCCTCGCACCGCTATCGAGAGCTCACCGAGCTCCACGGCGACCCGGCGTACGCCCGCATCGATGCGCCCGCCACACGCGAGCAGAAGGCCGCGCTGGGCGCGCTGACTCCCGAGCAGGTCACGTCCACCGAACTCGCCGGAGAGGCAATCACGCGCGTCCTGACTCGAGCACCGGGCAACGATGCGCCCATCGGCGGCCTCAAGGTGGAGTCCGCGAGCGCGTGGTTCGCCGCGCGTCCCTCGGGGACGGAGGATGTCTACAAGATCTACGCCGAGTCCTTCCGGGGAGTCGAGCACCTTGCACGGGTGCAGGAGGCCGCACGGGAGGTCGTCGACGCGGCACTCTCGGGCACATCAGGACGGGGCGGGACATGACCGTGACCACGCACACGGAGGCGACATCGGCCGGTGAGGTCACGGTCGTCGAAGTCGCGCTGCCGCGCATGCGCGTGCAACTGCTCTCGCTGGGCGCCGCCATCCGTGAGGTACAGGTGCCCGACCGCGAGGGCACCCTCGGGGGGGTGCACCTGGCGCTGCCCACGGTTGCCGATCACGCCGACGCCGCGCTCAACCCCCACCTGGGCGGCACCCTGGGGAGATACGCCAATCGGATCGCCGGAGGCAGCTTCGCCCTCGACGGGTCGACGTACCACCTCGACGTCAACAACGGGCCCAACACCCTGCACGGCGGTGCCCTCGGGTGGGACCGGCTCGTGTGGGCGCTGGCCGAGGTCGACGACGGCCCCGAGGCGCGCGTCGTCTTCACTCTCACGAGCCCCGATGGCGACATGGGATTCCCGGGCACGGTGCAGGCGAGCAGCACCTATGTCGTGTCGGACGGCCGCATCGCCATGACCTACGAGGCGACCACGGATGCGCCGACCGTGGTGAGCGTGGCCAACCACGGCTACTGGAATCTCGCGGGCGGAGCATCCATCGCCGATCACGAACTGTGCGTGCCCGCCGAGCAGCGCCTGATCTGCGATCCCTCGCAGATCCCCATCGGAGTGGCGGAGGTCGCGGGCACCGCGCATGACCTGCGCGAGATGACGTCGCTCGGGCCGGTGCTGCAGGCCACCGACGGACTCGACGACTGCTATCTCCTCGGCCCCGAAGGCGGGCCCGTCGACTTCGCCGCGGAGTTGCGCCATCCGGGCAGCGGCCGGACGCTCACGGTGTCGACCGATGCGCCGGGGCTGCAGGTCTACACCGGCAACAACCTGCACGCCCCTTTCGCACGGCACCAGTCGGTGTCGCTCGAGGCCCAGCGCCTCCCCGACGCCCCCAACCAACCCGCACTCGGACCGTGCATCCTGCGCCCCGGCGAGAGGTACGCCGCGACGACGATCCTGGAGTTCAGCGCCTCACCGCACTAGGACCTAGGACGGGTTGTCGCGGTTGTAGAGCTCCCACTCGTCGATCTGCGTGCCGTCGGGAAGCGTGCAGACGCCGGTGTCGAGATTGACCGTCCCACCCAACTCCTCGCAGTACGCCGTCGAGGCTACGCCCGACGTGCCGTCGCGGGCACGCACTAGGCTGGCGTTTCGCACATTCCATCGAGCCGGAGGATCCCCATGCAGGCACGGGCCTATGCGGCAGCGCAGGCCGGGGCGCGCCTGGCGCCCACCGTCATCGAGCGCCGCGAGGTCGGCCCCCGCGACGTCAGCATCGAGATCGATGCCTGCGGGGTCTGCCACTCCGACATCCACCAGGCGGAAGCCGACTGGGGCATGGACATCTTCCCCATGGTCCCCGGCCACGAGATCGTCGGGCGCGTGACCGAGATCGGCTCGGACGTCACCCAGCACCGCGTCGGCGACCGCGTCGGGGTCGGCTGCTACGTCGCCTCGTGTCGCGTCTGTCCCGCGTGCGAGGCGGGTGACGAGAACTACTGCCCCGACTGGTCGACGACCTACAACGGC
>VGBQ01000003.1 GCA_016870425.1 Actinomycetota bacterium
ATTGGCGCGTTGCGCGCGCCGCCGCTCAGCCCGGCTGGCGTTGGGGTCGACCTCGATCTCCTCGCCATCGGCCTGCAGCTGCTCGTGCGTGACCCCGCCATCCGCGGACGGCGCGGAATACTCCAGCACCTGTGGCCGCGTCGGGCCCAGGCCCTTGGCGGAGATGGAGGGGCTGGCCGTGGCCGCGGCCGCGATGGCCTGCACCGCCGCGGTCGCAGGCGCCGTGGTCACCGAGGCCGCAGCCTCAGCAGCCTCGTCGCTCACCGCCGGGGGTGCCTGGACCTCGACGTGGAAGAGATAGCCGACCGTCTCCTCCTTGATCGCGTCCATCATCGCCGTGAAGAGCTCATAGCCCTCCCGCTGGTATTCGATCAGCGGATCACGCTGGGCCATCGCGCGCAGGCCGATACCGTCACGGAGGTAGTCCATCTCATAGAGATGCTCGCGCCACTTGCGATCAAGGACCGACAGGATCACACGGCGTTCGAGCTCCCGCATGACCTCCTCGGAGAGCTCGCTCTCACGCTGGTCGTAGGCCAGGTGGATGTCGTTGGTGAGCTCCTCGGAGAGGTATTCCGCCGACAATCCGGCGCGCCCAGCCCCGGACTGCTCCTCAAGCTCCTCGATGGTCACCCCCACGGGGTAGAGCTGCTTGAGTGCGGTCCACAGCTTGTCGAGATCCCAGTCCTCGGGGTAGCCCTCCGCCGTTGCCGATGTCACATAGCCGGCGATCACCTCGTCCATGAAGGTGCGCACCTGCTCGTGGATGTCGGCCCCCTCGAGCACCTGCTTGCGCTCGTCGTAGATGACCAGTCGCTGCCGGTTGAGGACATCGTCGTACTTCAGCACGTCCTTGCGGATCTCGAAGTTCTGCGCCTCCACCGAGGTCTGCGCCGAGCGGATGGCGTTGGTCACCATCTTGGCTTCGATGGGGACGTCGTCGGGCACATTGAAGCGACGCAGGAAGGCATCGACCATCTCGGCCTTGAACAACCGCATGAGGTCGTCCTCTAGCGACAGGTAGAAGCGCGTCTCGCCCGGATCGCCCTGACGGCCTGATCGACCACGCAACTGGTTGTCGATGCGCCGGGACTCGTGACGCTCCGTGCCCAGGACGTAGAGGCCGCCCAGGCCGACGACCTCATCATGCTCGGCTGCGACAGACTCCTGCGCGGCGGCAAGAGCCTCGGGCCATGCCTTCTCGTAGGCCTCGGGGTCCTCCACGGGATCTAGGCCGCGGCGCTCGAGCTCCTGCGCCGCACGGAACTCGGGGTTGCCGCCCAGCATGATGTCGGTGCCGCGACCAGCCATGTTCGTCGCGACGGTGACCGCGCCCTTGCGGCCCGCCTCGGCGACGATAGAGGCCTCACGCTCATGGTTCTTGGCGTTGAGGACCTCGTGCCGGACCCCGCGCTTCTTCAGCTCCTGGGAGATCGTCTCGCTCTTCTCCACGCTCGTCGTGCCAATGAGCACCGGCTGGCCCACCTGGAACCTTTCCTCGATATCGTCGATGACGGACGAGTACTTCGCCACCTCGGTGCGGTAGACCAGGTCGGGCTCGTCCCCGCGGATCATCGGCCGATTCGTCGGGATGGGGACGACGCCGAGCTTGTAGATCTGGTGGAACTCATTGGCCTCGGTCATGGCGGTGCCGGTCATGCCCGAGAGCTTGTCGTAGAGACGGAAGTAGTTCTGGAGCGTGATCGTGGCGAGCGTCTGATTCTCCGCCTTGATCTCGACGCCCTCCTTGGCCTCGATCGCCTGGTGCAGTCCCTCGTTGTAGCGGCGACCCTTGAGGAGACGACCGGTGTGCTCATCGACGATGAGGATCTCCCCGTCGAGGATCACGTAGTCGCGGTCGCGCTTGAAGAGCTCCTTGGCCCGCACGGCGTTATTGAGAAAGCCCACGAGCGGGGTGTTGACGGTGTCGTAGAGGTTGTCGATGCCGAGCTGGTCCTCGACCTTGTCGATCGCGGCCTCGAGGACGCCCACGGTCTTCTTCTTCTCATCGACCTCGTAGTCCTCGTCTCGCGTGAGGAGACGTGCGATGCGGGCGAATTCGGCGTACCACTTGGTGGGCTGATCGGCCGGTCCGCTGATGATGAGCGGCGTGCGCGCCTCGTCGATGAGGATGGAGTCGACCTCGTCGACGACAGCGAAGTTGTGGCCGCGCTGCACCATCTCGGCCGTCGACCATGCCATGTTGTCGCGCAGATAGTCGAAGCCGAACTCGTTGTTGGTGCCGTAGGTGATGTCCGCGGCGTACGCCTCGCGTCGCTCCGCGGGCGTCATGTGGGCGAGGATGACGCCCACCTTGAGTCCGAGGAATCGATGGACACGCCCCATCCACTCGGAGTCGCGCTCGGCAAGATAGTCGTTGACGGTGACGACGTGCACGCCCTTGCCGGTCAGCGCGTTGAGATAGGACGGCAGCGTCGCGACGAGGGTCTTGCCCTCACCCGTGCGCATCTCCGCGATGTTGCCCAGGTGCAGCGCGCCGCCGCCCATGATCTGTACGTCGTAGTGGCGCTGGCCCAGCGTGCGGCGAGCTGCTTCCCGGACGGTGGCGAACGCCTCCGGCAGGAGATCGTCGAGGGTCTCGCCGTTGTCGAGGCGGGTGCGGTATTCGGCGGTGAGTCCCCTGAGCTCCTCATCGGTCATGGCCACGAAGTCATCCTCGATGGCGTTGACCTGACGGGCGATGCTCTCGAGGGAGCGCAGCGTCTTGCCCTCGCCGGCGCGGAGGATCTTGTCTAGGAAGCCCACCTGGTCATCCTAGACGGGCCCACTGGCGCTCTGACCGCCCGGCAGTCGCGGCCGACCCGGGCCCTCACCCCTCCATGTCGATGCGCACCAGCCCCCAGCGCGCCGCCCGGACCACAGCTTCCGTGCGCGAGCGCACCTGCAACTTCTCGTAGATGCGGCGCACATGGTTCCTCACCGTGTTGTCGCTGATCACCAGGGATTCGGCGATCTCGCGGTTGGTGCTGCCGGCGCACAACAGCGACAGCACCTGCGACTCTCGCCGTGTCAACTCCGGTGGCCGCGCCCCCGCAGCCTCCGATCGGGGCCCGGCATGGACGACCGTGCGACCCTCCGCCACGGCCCTCACCGACTGGACGAGCATGGCCTCGTCGATGTCGCGATCCACGGCGCCCTTGATGCCGGCAGCAACGAGCGCACTCAGTGCATCCGTCGTCGCTGTAGCCACGAGCGCGAGGACGGGAACCTCGCCCACATGAGCACGCATGCGCGCGGCCTCCTCGACCACCCTCGAGGCCGACACCTCCCACACCACGATGCTCGGCGTCGCGGAGAGCGTCGCCAGATCGTCAGAGACCTGCCATCCCGCGTCGGCGAGGATCGCGAGGACCCCGCGCCGGACGACCGGCGTCGAGGCGATCACGAGAGCGGCGGGCACGCGCCCAGTGTGCTGGACGCTCCTGCACCACGTGAGCGTGAGGTGGCCGCGATGGCCGCGACACGGACCCCGGTCACTCCCGCGGCACGCAGGGCACGGGAGGCCTCAGCGACGGTCGCGCCCGTCGTGATGATGTCGTCGACGATGACGACCGGACCCGCAGGAGGGCGGAGACAGCTGAGCGCGCCGCCCAGATTCACCGAGCGCGCAGCGGCCGAGAGGCCGGACTGGTCCCGGGTGTGCCGCGTGAGCCGCAGGCAGTTGTCCAACCGCACCACCGCGTCCGGGAGCTCCTGGGTGACGAGAGCGACCGCCTGCCGGACCACCCTCGCCCAAGCGTCTTCGCCGCGGCGCCGTCGCGCAGCCGCAGACGCGGGTATGGGCACAATCGCAATGGAAGCACCGCCGTCTGCCGGTGCGAGGTCGTCCAGCGCGGTGTGGATCGCACGGGCGAGAGCAGGAGCCAGGTGGCCCGCCACATCGCGTCGCCCGCGCTCCTTCCACGAGGTGATGACATCGCGCGCTACGCCGCCGTAGTCCGCGACAACGAACGCGGGCACCCATCCCAGTGGAGTCGGCGAGGGCCGGTGCGGTCGCGCGGCACCGGCGACGGACGCCAGGCACGCATGGCACACCGCGGACCCGGCGAGTCCGCAGCCCGCGCAGGTCGGCGGGGCGCCGAGGGCGACCGCGTCCGCCAGGACTCGAGCGAGGCCACCAGCGGCGCGCTTCCAGGCGCGAGCCAGGTCTGGGGCGGGTGGGACAGGCATGTCACCAGTGACACCCCTGGGACGGATGGAGACCAGCCCAGGGGCACCGGGAGTGGACGGGTGCCGGGCGGAGAGCCTGTGCACAGAATGGGCGCTAGGATGGGGTCACGCCCGCCGGACCATCGAAGCCTCGTGCCGTCCGCCGGCCCCACCATCATTTCGAGGTGTCCTGTCATGTCCCATCCCCTGTCCTCTGACTACCGCGTGGCCGACCTGTCGCTGGCCTCCTTCGGCCGCGACGAGATCCGGCTCGCCGAGCACGAGATGCCCGGCCTCATGGCCATGCGCGAGGAGTTCGGACCGCGCCAGCCCCTCAAGGGCGCGCGCATCACCGGATCGCTGCACATGACCGTCCAGACGGCGGTCCTCATCGAGACGCTCGTTGCGCTCGGCGCGGAGGTCCGCTGGGCCTCGTGCAACATCTTCTCGACGCAGGACCACGCCGCCGCTGCCGTCGTCGTCGGCCCTGACGGCACCGTGGACGATCCCCGCGGCGTCCCCGTCTACGCCTGGAAGGGCGAGACGCTCGACGAGTATTGGTGGTGCACCGAGAAGGTGCTCCTCTGGCCCGACGGCGGTGGCCCCAACATGATCCTGGACGACGGTGGCGATGCGACGCTCCTGGTCCACAAGGGAACTGAATTCGAAGCAGCGGGAGTTGTGCCGAGCACCGATCCCACCGACTCCGAGGAGTACGCCGTCATCCTGGAGGTGCTGCGCCGCTCGCTCACCGAGGACCCCCAGCGCTGGACCCGCATCGGCGCCAGCATCCGCGGCGTGACCGAGGAGACCACCACCGGAGTGCACCGTCTCTACGAGATGCAGAAGGAGGGGCGCCTGCTCTTCCCGGCGATCAACGTCAACGACTCGGTCACCAAGTCGAAGTTCGACAACAAGTACGGCTGCCGGCACTCGCTCGTCGACGGCATCAACCGGGCGACCGACGTGCTCATCGGCGGCAAGGTCGCGGTCGTGTGCGGCTACGGAGACGTGGGCAAGGGGAGCGCAGACTCGCTGCGCGGCCAGGGCGCCCGCGTGATCGTCACCGAGATCGACCCCATCTGCGCCCTGCAGGCAGCCATGGATGGCTACCAGGTCGCGACCATGGAGGACGTCGTCGACACCGCCGACATCTTCATCACGGCGACCGGTTGCAAGGACGTCATCACGGCCGATCACATGGCGCGGATGAAGCACCAGGCGATCGTGGGCAACATCGGCCACTTCGACAACGAGATCGGCATGGCCGGCCTCGCCCAGATCCCCGGCGTCGTGCGCCGCACGATCAAGCCCCAGGTCGACGAGTGGGCCTTCGCCGACGGCCACTCGGTCATCGTGCTGTCCGAGGGTCGCCTACTCAACCTCGGCAATGCGACGGGCCATCCGTCGTTCGTGATGTCGAACTCCTTCACCAACCAGGTGCTGGCCCAGTTGGAGATCTTCACGCGTCCTGACGAGTACCCGCTCGGCGTCTACACCCTCCCCAAGCACCTCGATGAGAAGGTGGCACGCCTGCACCTCGACGCCCTGGGCGTCCGCCTCACCGAGTTGTCCAAGGATCAGGCGGAATACATGGGCGTCGACGTGGCCGGCCCCTACAAGCCCGAGCTCTACCGCTACTAGGCGCCCGCCGCACACCAGCAGACGAAGAGCTGACGCAGGGCCGGATGATGTCTCCACCGACGTCTCCGGCCCTGCGCATGCGCGCCCCCGCCGACTACCCCGGCTGCCCCGTCACGGTCGACATCGCTCTGGCCGAGGGCCGCGTGCTCACGGCACCGAAATGGGGCATCCCCGACGCGATCATCCCGCTGCTCGGCTTCGTCATCATCTCCGTCGCCGTCGCCGCGGCCGCCGAGAGCATCGGCCTGCCACTGCCCTGGCTGCTCCTCCTCGGCATCACGCTGCCCTGGGTCGCGCTGGCTGGCTGGCCCCTCCTCACGACCGCCTTCCAGGGCAACGGGCCGCGCATCGACCTGGGCTTGCGCCTCACGTGGCGTGACGTCGGCTGGGGTCTTGTCGGGGGCGTTGCCGCACTCGTGGCCGGGGGCGCCATCGCACTCGCGCTCCAGGCCGTCTTCGGAGAGTTCACGTCGACGGCCGCTGATGTCGGCGAGCAGTTGCGTGACGAGGGCCCCTACCTCGCGGTGGTCGCCTTCGCCCTCTGCATCGCCATCGGCGCGCCGATCGCCGAGGAGATCGCCTTCCGCGGCATGGCGTACAACGCCCTCGCCAAGCGAGGGCTCGGCACCGTCTGGGTCATCGCCCTCACGACCGTCGCCTTCAGCCTTTTCCACCTCGAGCCGGTGCGGGCGCCCATCCTCCTCGCGAGCGGGCTGGTCCTGGGGGTGCTGAGGTGGAGGACCCGCAGCCTGGGTGCCCCCATCGTGGCCCATGCCGTCAACAACCTGCCAGGGGCAGCATTCCTGCTCGTGGGATGACACCATGATCCCGTGAGAGGTCGTGTCCTGGTCGTCGATGACGACGTAGCGCTCGCCGAGATGCTGGGCATCGTCCTGCGCGGCGAGGGCTTCGATCCGGTCTTCTGCGCCGATGGCGGTGAGGCTGTCCAGGCGTTCCGGGACTCGCGACCCGACATCATCCTGCTCGACCTCATGCTGCCCGGCATGGACGGCATCGACGTGTGCCGTGCCATCCGCCAGGAGTCGGGCGTGCCCATCGTGATGCTCACAGCCAAGAACGACACCATCGACGTCGTTCTCGGCCTCGAGTCGGGTGCGGATGACTACGTCGTCAAGCCCTTCAAGCCCAAGGAGCTCGTCGCTCGACTGCGTGCTCGCGTGCGCCGCAGCGATGAGACAGCCGTCGGCACCCTGGAGATCGGTGACGTGACGATCGACGTCGCTGGACACGTCGTGCGCCGGGGGGACCGCATCGTGCCTCTCACGCCGCTGGAGTTCGACCTCCTGGTCTGCCTCGCTCGCAAGCCGTGGCAGGTCTTTACGCGCGAGGTGCTGCTGCAGGAAGTCTGGGGATACCGCCACGCCGCCGACACGCGCTTGGTCAATGTGCACGTGCAGCGCCTGCGCGCCAAGATCGAGCACGATCCGGAGCATCCTGAGATCGTGCTCACGGTGCGCGGCGTGGGGTACAAGGCCGGCCCGCCATGACGACCAGCCCGACGAGTCCCGCGACTCCGAGGGCTCCGTCGGCCCCACTGCCGATCCTCGGCCTCTGGCGCCGATCCCTCCTGCTCAGGGTCACCGCCACGACCCTGCTCCTCTCCATGGTCGTCATGACCATCCTGGGCTTCCTTCTGCTCTCGCGCGTCACCACCGGTCTCCTCGACTCAGCGGAGCGCACGGCGGTCACCGAGGCGAGCGTGGGCCTCACCGACGCCCAGCGCATCTCCGCGGCAGCAGCCTCCGGCACCAGTGCCGCATCGCCCGCAAGTGTCGTGGACACCATCGTTGCCTCGCTCGCGGCGCGGGCGGGCAGTCCCCCGCAGTACGACGTCCTGCTGCTCGCTGGAGACACGCAGGGGACCGCGCCTGAGCGCGGCACCAACCTCGTGTCGGATGCGAGCGTCCCGCCGGCGCTGCGCCAAACCATCCTCGCCACCGAGCGGCAGTCATGGACCTACACCGAGATCCGCTACCTCGACGGACGCAGCGCACCAGGCATCGTGGTAGGAGCACCGCTCGCCGTGACGGACGTCGGGACCTATGAGCTCTACTACCTCTTCCCCCTGACCGACGAGGAGACCACGCTCGACCTCGTCCGCAGCACAGTCGTGGGCACGGGCATCCTCCTCGTCGCCCTGCTCGGCGCCGTCGCCGCGGTCGTGACGCGCCAGGTCGTGGCACCTGTCCGATCGGCAGCCCGCGTCGCGGAGCAGTTCTCCGAGGGCCACCTGCGCGAACGCATGACCGTGCGTGGCGAGGACGACCTCGCTCGATTGGCGACGTCGTTCAATGACATGGCCGACAGCCTGGAGCAGCAGATCCACCGCCTCGAGGAGCTATCGGCGGTGCAGCAGCGCTTCGTGTCGGACGTCTCCCATGAGCTGCGCACTCCGCTGACGACGATTCGCATGGCGGCTGACCTGATCTTCGAAGGACGCAGCGATCTCGATCCGCCCACGGCGCGCTCCGCCGAGCTGCTGCAGACCCAGTTGGACCGCTTCGAGAACCTCCTCGGCGACCTGCTCGAGATCTCCCGCTATGACGCGGGGGCGGCCGTCCTGGACCTCGAGACCGTCGACCTGGCCGCACTCGTGCGCCGGGCCGCAGAGTCCGCTCGCCCCCTGGCCGAACGCCGGGGTTGCGAGATCGAGGTGACCGCGCTTGTCGAGCCCTGTCCCGTCGAGTGCGACTCCAGGCGCATCGACCGCGTGCTGCGCAACCTCCTGGACAACGCCATCGAGCACGGCGAGGGTCAGCCGATCAAGGTGGTCGTCGCGGGTGACGGTTCCGCAGCCGCGGTCACCGTGCGCGACCACGGTGTCGGACTGTCTGAGGCGGATATCGCGCACGTCTTCGATCGATTCTGGCGGGCCGATCCCGCCCGCGCCCGCACGACCGGAGGCACGGGACTGGGCCTGTCAATCGCCCAGGAGGACACGCGTCTCCACGCCGGCTGGCTCGAGGCGTGGGGAGCGCCGGGTGAGGGTGCATGCTTCCGGCTCACCCTCCCGTGCCGAGCCGATGTCACCCTTGAAGATTCCCCGCTGCCCCTCGCACCGGAGGAAGCGCTCGCCGATCCCGACCCCGCGCCGGACAGCGCGAGCGCAGCCGAGGTCAGCGCATGATCGGCCGGTGGTCAGTGGCGTGGGTGGCGCTCCTCCCGGTCCTTGCGGCGTGCGCCACGATCCCGACGAGCGGGCCCATCCAGCAGGGCATCGAGGTCGGGGTCGACACCACCGACCAGGTCATCCGGGTCATCGCGCGCCCGCCGCAGCCGGACATGACCCCCGCCGAGGTCGTGTCGGGCTTCCTCCAGGCGTCGGCTTCCTTCGAGGACGACCACGCCATCGCCCGGGAGTACCTCACGCCGCAGGCCGCAGCGACCTGGGACCCTGCGGCGCGCGTCAGCGTGTACGACGGCGTGCCAACCATCGTCCCCGATGGGGTCTCCGCGGTCGACATGACCGCGACTCGAGTGGGCTCGATCGATGCGGACGGTCGCTACGAGGTGGCTCCCCCTGCGAGCCTGATCGCGGACTCGATCGACATGACCTTCATTGACGGCAACTGGCGCATTGCCACTCCCCCGCCGGGCCTGCTCCTGTCGCGATCCGACGTCGAGCGGGCATTCCGCGCCTTCGAGGTCTACTTCCTCGATCCGACCTTCACCAGCCTGGTTCCCGATCCGCGCTACTTCCCCGTCGACGGTCCCACGCCCGCGACCGCGCTGACGCGCGCACTGCTGGAGGGTCCCACGGAGTGGATCGCACCGGCGGTGCGCACCGCTTTTCCCGACGGGACATCGCTCGCCGTCGATGCCGTGCCCGTCGTCGACGGAGTCGCGCGTGTCGATCTCGATCCACAGGTGCGACTGGTCGACGAGCAGACTCGCCAGGCGCTGTCGGCGCAGTTGACCTGGACTTTGCGCCAGGTGCCCGGCGTGCGCTTCCTCGACCTCAACGCCGGGGGCCAGGTGCTCGATGTGCTGGGCGCGGTGAATCCGCAGCCCGTGGATAGCTGGTCGGCGTACGACCCCAATGCCATGCCGGGCGGCACGACACCCCTCGGCGTGCTCAGCGGCCGCGTCATCGACCTCGCTCGCACCCCGCCGCTGCCCGTGCCCGGCTCCGCGGGACTGGGCAGCCCGCCGCTGGATGGAATCGCCATCACGCTGGCGGGCGACAGCGTGGCCGGACTGGATACCGAGGCACGCCTGTGGCGTGGGCCCATCCAGCCGGGAGCCCGGCTCATCGAGGTCCTCGACGAGCCGGGACAGTCGCGGCCGTCCTTCGGCCGAGGGGAGGATGCGTGGGTCGTCGGCCCCGACGGCATCCTGCGGCGCGTCGACCCACAGGGGACCACCAACGTGGTCCAGGTCGACGGCTTGCGTCCCAAGACACAACTCGAGTCGGTTTCGGTCAGTCGCGATGGCACGCGCATCGCACTGACGGTCCGGCGAGGGCCCCGCACCTTCGTCATGCTTGCGGTCATCACCGTGCGCGAAGGCACCGCGCGCGTGGAGTCACCCGTGCGCGTCGACAACCGACTCACCACGGTGAGTGACGTGGCGTGGGCCGACGATGACCGGCTGGTGGCCCTCGGCGTCGAGGGTGCCGGCACGGTGGCTGTCTACGAGATCGATCTGAGCAGGTGGCAGCTACGCTCACTCGGGGCGCCGCCCGGAGCCGTGCGCATCGCCGCGGCGCCCGGCACGCCGATCCTCGCCGCCACCGCGGACCAGCGCATCTGGGAGTACACCTCCGGCCCCTGGCGGCCCGGGCCCCGGGGGTCCAGCCCGGCCTATCCCGGCAGCTGACCGGTCGCCGCTCCTGTCACCACGGCTGCCCGGCCTTCGGGCTCGACAGCAGCGGTCGCTTCATCGGGAGCCCACACCGCCGCCTGTCCCACGCGGATGACCTCGCCGGCTCCAGCGCCCCCGACGATGCGCACGGGTCCTTCGAGTGCCAGGACGAGTCGATGTCGACCCGCGACGACCTCACCGGGGTCACTGGAGACGACGAGGTCAAAGGGCATCCCCGCCGGGGCGAGCACACCACCGGCCACCGTCTCCAGCCGCTGAGGGGTGCGTTCGGCGTGCACCGCCGCGAGGGCCTCCTCCACAGCGACCGTCTTGCTGGTGAGCCCGAGTCTGAGGACGTTGTCGGAGGAGGTCATCACCTCGATGCCCAAGCCGCCGACGTAGGAGTGCACGACCCCAGCGCTCACCGCGACGGCCTCGCCGGGCTGGAGGACATCGTGGTCGAGCAGGACGGTCACGAGCACCCCCGCATCCGTGGGGAAGGAAGCGATCACGCGCTCCAGCGCCATGACGGCAGGAGTGTCCCATCCGCGGCGGGCCGCGGCATCGACGAGGCGACCGGCGATCTCTGCTCGTTGTGGCGCTGGCAGTTCGATGACCTGGCGCGCGGAGGCGACCGGGTCGCCGGCACGCACCGTCGCGACGACCTGAGGGCTCGCGCCGGCCTCAGCGAGCACCGCTGCGGCTTCTCCGGGGTCCCGCCAGCCCACGTGCACATCGAAGGGCGCCAGAGCCACGAGCATCTCCGCCTTCTCGGCATCGTCCGCGAAGAGCGGTGAGCCGGAGGACCAACCGCGACGGGCGAGAGCGCCATCGGGATGGACCTGGATGGAAAGCGGGTTGCCCGCGGCCAGCAACTTCACCAGGGGCATACCCCGGTGTGCGTCAAGATCCGACAGACATCGCCCCGCATCCGCACCGGTGACCACGAGCGTGGGGCCGGAGGGATGGGTGCCGAACCAGAGCTCAGCCTGCGGTGCTCCGGTCGCACCGTGCCAACGCGCCAGTCCGTCGACGATCCCCCAGTCGTATTCCTGGAGAGCGCCCGCGACGATATGCGGCATCAGCGGGCCGCCGCATCCCCTGATCCTCCCGGTGGGACGGCCTCGTCAAGGAGCATCACCGGGATCCCGTCACGCACCGGGAACCCCCGCCCGCAGATCCGGCACACGAGCAGCCGGCGCTCACCATCGACATCAAGCTCGCCGTGGTCGGAGCACGGGCAGGCAAGGATCTCCAGCAGCAGCGGGTCCAGTCCCAGCGTCTCCGTCATGTCAGTCCTCCTCATGCCTCGCGGACGATGGTGAGCACCTCGTCGCGCACGGCCTCCATGGTGCCATGGTCGACGGCCTCGACGTTCAACCGGAGGAGCGGCTCGGTATTGCTCGGGCGCAGGTTGAACCACCAGTCGGTCGCCGAGACCGTGAGCCCATCGAGGTCATCCACCGTGACCTCCGGGCGCGAGGCGAAGGCATCGCGGACGCGCTGGTCCGCTACCGCCGAGTCGGCAACGACGGAATTGATCTCACCGCTCACCACGTAGCGGTCATAGGCCGAGAGCAACTCGGACAGCGTCGTCCCCGGCGCCGACGAACCCAGCGCCGCGAGGACATGCATCGCGGCGAGCATGCCCGAGTCGGCGCGCCAGAAGTCGGTGAAGTAGAAGTGACCGGAGTGCTCACCTCCGAACACCGCACCGGTCTCGGCCATGCGCGCCTTGATGAAGGAGTGGCCCACGCGGGTGCGCTCACCGACGCCGCCACACTCGGCAATGACCTCGGGCACCGTGCGCGAGCTGATGCAGTTGTAGATGATGGTCGAGCCTGGCCGCCGGCGGAGTTCGCGCTCGGCAATGAGCGCGGTGATCGCCGATGGCGTGACCGCGACACCGCGCTCATCGACGACGAAGCAGCGATCGGCGTCTCCGTCGAAGGCCAGGCCGATGTCGGCCCCGCTTGCGATGACCGCCCGCTGCAGGTCGACAAGATTGGCCGGATCGATCGGATTCGCCTCGTGATGGGGGAAGGTGCCGTCGAGCTCGAAGTACATCGGCTCGATCGCCAACGGCAGGGCGGGCAGTCCGACCGCGGTGCCGAGCACCGCCGGAGCCGTCAGGCCAGCCATGCCGTTGCCGGCATCAATGACGACAGATAGCTCACGCCCTGCCGACAGGTCGACCAGGGAGCGCAGGAAGGCGGCGTAGGCAGGCAGTGTGTCGACGCGGCGCACGGTGCCGGTGGGGCCGGAGTGCGGCGCGATGCCGACCTCGACCAGGTCGCGGATCTGGCGCAGTCCGGAGTCGGCGCCGACGGGCGCAGCACCGCGCCGGCACAGCTTGATGCCGTTGTACGCCGCAGGGTTGTGGCTGGCGGTGAACATCGCGCCGGGCAGCCCGAGATCGCCGGAGGCGAAGTAGAGGCCATCGGTGCTCGCGAGCCCGATACGGATCACATCGCACCCCTGGCCACACACGCCGTCGGCGAAAGCGGCTACGAGGTCATCGCCGGACGAGCGCATGTCCTGGCCCACGACGACCGCACCGGGGCCGCCGTCGGAGGTGCGAACGCCGAGGACCTCGACCACCGCCGCGCCGATCTCGCGAGCAAGCCGGGCATCGAACTCATCGGGCACGAGGCCGCGCACGTCATAGGCCTTGAAGACCGCGTCCAGGCCGGAGCCGGACACCGTCACCCCTCGGGATCGTGACCGGCGGGGAGGGACCTGAGGTGACCGCGACGCGTGCCTTCGGCTCCCACCGCAGTCCGGGACTCGAGGTCGTCGAAGAGTGTCGCGCTGCGATCGCTGGCTGCGGCGGCTTCGCGCACGGCATTGGCCAGGGCCTCGAGGTCATCTCCCGTCGGACCATGCGCGGAAGGATCAGGCTCGATGCGCACGACCTGCCAGCCGAGGGGTGCGGTGAGCCGTGCCGCATGGATCTCGCACAGGTCGTAACCGTGGGGGTCGACGGCGGTGGACAGCGGGCCCAGCACAGCGGTCGAGTCGGCGTACACGTAGGTCAGGGTGGAATTGGCCGCGCGCGAGCAGGTGACGCGGGAGCAGCGACGACGAAAGCCCACGAGCCGGGACGCTACCGTCCGTGTCGGCAGCCTCGGGGCAGCCACGCCGGAGGAGGCCGACAGGATCGGCTTGGCCGACCCGCCGGGCCCGACCGGTCGGACTACTCGCCGGGGACGGCCAATCCCGGATCGGGCACCGCCCGCGGCACCACGACGGTGGTCCGCAGGGGCAGCCACGGGTAGCCGGTGACGAGGGACCCATCCTCGTTGCGGCGCAGGAGGCGATGCGCGATGACAGCCTCGCCCCCCGAGACCTCGGCGACGACGGTGAGCCAGGACGCGCCCGCGGGGCGGGGGATGGTGACCGCGACCAGGCGCCCGGGGGCAACCGACAAGGTGATGGGGTCGGGCATCGGCGGTGTCGGCTCGCCCGGGGCGGCCGGGAGGACTCGCAGGGTCACCGACACGGCTTTGCTCGCCGTGTCATCAGCGGGCGGAGTCACAGCGTCGGTCGGCGTGTCGTCAGCCATCGCGTCCGGGCTCGCCGACATCTCGGCGTCCATACCCGGCATGTCCGCCGCACTCTCGATCGTGATGATCTCGTCGGGCACCGTCACCCACACGGTCACGGACGTGCCGCGCGCGGCCTGCAGTCCGGTGACAGCGGCGACATCGACAATGGGCACGGCACCGGCGGTGAAGGAGGTCTCTTCCAGTGAGCCCTTGGTCGCATCCAGCCCCGGGTGGCGCTGCCGCACTCCGGCCACGATCGGCACGTCGGATTGGAGGTCCACGGTCGCGTCCTCGCCTTGGAGCGCCTCGTCCAGATCCACCGCGACCACGGCGCCTGCGGGGACCTCGACTTCCGACGCGGCCTGCGGGACGAAGGAGCCCCCGGTCGTGATGAGGCGCACGCGCACCGTGGCCGCCAGATCCCCGGGCGCGTGCACGAGGAGCTGGCGCCCGCCGGGTCCGCCGATGACCCCCGGGATCAGGACGCGCGTGGATGGATCGGCCGACGCGGGGATCCAGTCCGCGCCCTGCGGCACGAAGCCCTCGGTCTGCTTGTCGGACAGAGCGGCGACGACGCGTCCCTGGCGCACCGTGACGCGCCACGCGGCGGCGGGCAGGCGAGGCGCCTCGCGGGAGAGCTTGACGACGATGCGGCTGCGCGGCTCGACGACCAGGCCGCGCAATTGCGGTGTCGTCACGACCCCGTCGGGCCCGCTGATGCTGACCTCCACGTCGGCGGGCGTCTCCTCCGGGTTGACCAGCACCAGGTCGGAGTCGCGGCCCGCCGTGGACCCGCCACCGACAAACCACCAGGTCGTGTCCGGCCCGAGGCAGGGCTGACTGGCCAGGCCGCGGCTGGCCGAGAAGGAGTCCTGCGTCACCTGCGACGCGACGAGACCGGGTGCGAGACCACCCTGCGTCCGCACCTCCAGTGCTGGCAGGCGCGTCTGCTCCGCAACAACCTCGGCCGCGTCCCCCGGCGAGACGAGATCACCGGCGACCACGACGTCGGCGGCGGGTGAGTCATCGGCCGCTGCGGCACCACGCAAGAGGGCGATCGATGCCTCGCCCTCTCTCTCCTGTCCGGGAAGGTCGGGTACGACGGTGATCGCCGATGTCGTCCGCCCGCCATCGACCGAGCCCGGCTCCGGGCATATGGCCAACGATGAATCCACCGGCTCCACGGCCCCCGCCGGATCATCGTCCGCCGAGGGTGCGGGCACGAAGAGGCCCCCGACGACGAGCAGGGCAGCGATGCCCGCGACGACGCCCGTGGTGCGCCATGCCGCCGGGTCAGCGGGCACGCCTACTCCGCGGGGGCGACGCGGGCGGCGTCGGGGTCTCGCGACGCGATCCTGGGGCTCGGGCATCTCCTCGCTCATCGAGACACCTCCCCGTCGAGAGCATCATCAGCATCTGCGACGGCGACAGCGTCGGTATCGAGATCGATGCCGTCGTCTGCGTCGTCATCGGAGGTGGCCCGACGTGCGGGCAGCGCCAGCACCCCGATGACAAGCCAGGCGATGACCTGCGCCCACAGCCACCGCGTGCGCGGCCCGTCATCGATGTCGACGAGGAGTTGGCCACCGTCGGCCGGCACCTCGAAGGCCTGCAGACCCGTTGAGCCATCACGCGAGGCCAGCGTGAGTGCCACCCCGCCGAGCGTTGCACGCCACGCCGGGTCCGCCGTCTGGGCCAAGCTCAGCACGCCGCCAGACGCGGGAAGGGGCGCGTCGACGAAAGGCTCGGCCGAGGACATGCGCACGATCGGCACCGGAGTGGGGGACGCATCGGGTTGGGTGGCGAGGACCACGCGACTCGCCTCGAACTCGACGCGCCACAGCACATCGCCCTCCTGCCCTGCGACGCGCCGCAGTCCCGGGGCTGCGTCCAGGGTGCGCGCCAAGGACCGACCCTCCGCGGCAGCCTGCTCGAGGACGACGTAGCGCACCGCGTAGGCGGCGAGTCCGGTAACTTCCCCACCTCCGCGCCCGGACACCAGCCCGGCGACGAGTGCATCGAGCTCGGCCCAGTCGGCCGCGGGCGGGGCGACCTCGGCGTCCCCGAGGGTGGGCCCGGTGCCGTTGACGAGCGCGTAGTCCACGCGCGCGGGCGATGCGGGCCGCAGCAGGAGGGTGCGTGGCGCCTCCGGGCCGATCGCCTCGGCGATGACGAAGGGGGGCAGAGCGACGGGGTCACCTCGGCGCACAGGATCTCCGGAGCCGGGCAGCCACCAGGCCAGGGCGACGATGGGCGTGAGCACCGCGAGGATGGTGCTGATTCCCGCCACGGGCTGTCGCCAGGTGAAGGCGGCCTCCGCCATGCTCGCCCGGAGCCCATCCGCTGCCACGGCCGCGGCAAGGATGAGTGCGCCACCCATGAGCGCCGTCGCGAGGCCGGACCACGCCACGACGGGGTCCTCGGCCCACGGGGGCTGCAGCGGAAGACGTGTCGTGATGAGGGCGAGGGCGAGCGCGACGAGAGCGACAGCCCACGCCGTCACGACGACGCGACGGGTGCCCGGGCGCAGGCAGGCGAGCAGCGCGGCGATGACCAGGCCCGCCATGACCCAGGGCGGAGGGGTGCCGGGACCGGAGGGATCCAGAAGCAGCAGCGACAGGCTGGTGGGGGCGTCGACGGTGATCGGCACGCCCAGGTCGGTGAGGAAGAGAAGGGGTTCGGTGAGCAGGCGCACCGACCACGGGAGCAGAAGCACGAGTGGAGCCACGGCCAGGACCAGGGCCCGAAGCACCAGGTCGCGACCGAGGCGCCGGGTGACCCCCGCCGCGATGAGCGCAGCGGCGATGGCGACGATGAGCCATACCCATGTCACGGGGGCGCAGGCGATCAGCAGTGCCGCTAGTAGTGCCGTGCCCCAGGGGGTGCGCCCCGAGGGCGCCGGCAGAAGCGGAGCGGCCCCCAGCGTGCGAGCGCACAGGCGGGCGAGGGGAGGCAGCAGGACGATCGCGATGATCACGCCCAGCCGTCCGGTGGCGATGGCGGCCGTAGCGGCCGGCAGCAGAGCGTAGGCGAATGCCGCCCACGCGCGAGGTCCCCGCGCGGTGACGACCCCGCGCAGCGACCACCACGCGCTCAGGCCCGCTGCGGGCACGGCGAGCAGCAGGAGCAGGCCCACCATGAGCCCGGCCTTGCCGAGTACGACGGTGGACAGCGCTGCGAGCAGCGCCGTCAGGGGTGCGGCGGGCACCGTGGAACCTGGGCCGACGTCGTGCCAGGTGTCGGTGTACGCCGCCCACAGGTCGGCGGCTCCTTCCGGAGCAGGGAGAAGGGCGCCCCCGAAGAGCACTCCGTCCCCCCACCACAGCGACCGGCCGGCAATCACGGCGGCCACCAGCAGGATGAGAGTCAGGATGACCGCCGGGCGGCCGAGGAATCGGCGCAGCACCCCGTCGGCTGGGTCCTCGAAGATGTCGGCGTCGTCCGACACAGGACCTGACTCGAGGGCGCCGGCGGCCGAGGCCTGACCTGAGCGCCCCGCGGCGAGAATGCCCCCCAGCGACTCGAGCGCTGCGCGGGCCTGCGACCAGGCACCGGGGCGCAGGTCGTGCACGGCCTCGCGCGACGACAGCGTCGAGGTGGCCGCCACGCGGCGTCGCGATGCGGCGATGCGACCGGGGTGCACCAGCAGTGACGTGATGGCGATGACTTCGTCACCCGCACGACGCACGTCCTTGCCGAGGAGATAGAGAATCGCGCGCAGGGATGAGCCCAGGGCGAGGCGCGCGGCAGTGAAGGGCACTCGCCACCCGGGGGCCTGCGCGAGGAGGACGAGCAGCGCGGATCTGCGATCCAGGCGGTGGCCAAGTGCCGGCAGCGTCGATCCCTCGCGTCGACCGTGGTACGACGCCTCGCGATGGTGGATGACCGCGTCAGGGGCGACCCGCACCTCGTGGCCCGCGCGCCAGGCCCGCCAGCACAGATCGAGGTCGTCGCGGTAGAGCGGAAGCTGGGGGTCGAATCCGCCGAGGGCATCCCACACGTCTCGGCGGACGAGCATGCCGGCGGACCCCACGGCATGGACCTCGCTGCGGTCGTTGTGCTGCCCCTGGTCGTGCTCACGTCGCTCTAGACCGGTCACGCGGCGGCCCGCACCCGTCACGCTGAAGCCCACCTCGAGCAGGAGGCGGCGGTCGTGCCATCCCAGGGCCTTGGGCCCCAGGATCGCGGCGCGGGGATGGGCATCGGCTGCTTCGAGCAGCCTCTCCAGGCAGGTCGGTGCCGGCGCCGAGTCGTCGTGCAGGAGCCAGACCCACTCGGTCGTCTCGATATCAAAGGCCTCGTCCGTGTCGGACTTCAGGACGCCGGATGCCAGGCCTGCTTGCACAGCGCTGCCGAAGCCACCCCGGTTGTCCGCGAGGATAACGACGCGATCGACACCGAGGGCCTCGGTGAGAATGCGCGCACTGGCATCGGTCCCTCCGGCATCGACGCCGACGATGGCATCGGGATGACGTGATTGCCCGCCGAGGACCGTGAGGACCGCGGGAAGCCAGACCGCGCCATCACGAGCGACAATGACGGCCGTGACGCGGTGGCGTCCGCTCAGACTGCCTGCTTCTTCAGCCGGCGCCGTTCGCGCTCGGACAGGCCACCCCAGATGCCGAAGCGCTCGTCGTTGGCCAGTGCGTATTCCAGGCACTCACCGCGGACCTCGCAGGACAGGCATACGCGCTTGGCCTCCCGGGTGCTCCCACCCTTCTCCGGGAAGAACGCCTCCGGGTCCGTCTGGGCGCACAGGGCGCGCTCCTGCCACTCCAGAACTTCGGCAGCAGCCTCAGCGGTGGTCAACGGCAGCAGTACGGGATCCCCCACTGCCGCACCTCCCTCCTTCGGGCCCCCCTCGGGCCCCGTCTGCGGGGCCCGTCGGGCCGGTGAGGACGCAGGTAGCCCTGCGTCCCGAAATGACACCGGTGTCATTACATAGGTCACGAGGCCGCTCGTCAAGTGCGCGAGGCCACGAGGTCCCCCGGGGGCTGGGGTATCCCGTAGCCGGTGGTCCGCTGCCGGGGGACGCGGCCGGCCGACCGGATGAGGGCGCGCAGCTCCTCCTCGGACTTGGCCGAGCCGTGCTCCGAGCCCGCCATCCGGCTGATCGTCTCCTCCATGAGCGTGCCCCCCAGGTCGTCGACGCCGCCCGCGAGCATGGTCCGGCAGCCGTCATCGCCCAGCTTGACCCAGGAGCACTGGATGTGGTCGACCGCGCCATGCAGCAGGATCCGGGCCATCGCGTGGACCGCGCGGTTATCGCGCGCCGTGGGCCCCGGCCGCGCGACCCCGGCGAGGTAGAGCGGCGCGCTGTGGTGCACGAAGGGGAGCGGCACGAACTCCGTGAAGCCGCCGGTCCGCTCCTGGATCGCCCTGATCGTGCGCAGGTGCTCGACCCAGTGACGGGGCTCGTCGACGTGGCCGTACATCATCGTCGCCGTCGTGCGGAGCCCGACCTCGTGCGCCGTTGTCACAACCTCCACCCAGGCGGCCGCGGGCAGCTTGCCCTTGGTGAGAATCCACCGCACGTCATCGTCGAGAATCTCCGCGGCGGTGCCGGGCAGGGAGTCAACCCCTGATTCGCGGGCCGCGATGAGCCAGTCGCGGATCGACAACCCCGTGCGCGCGGCACCGTTGACCACCTCCATGGGGCTGAAGGCGTGCAGGTGGATGCCCGGAGCCTCCGCCTTGACCGTGCGCGCGAGATCGAAGTACGCCGTACCGGGCAGGTCGGGGTGGATACCCCCCTGCATGCAGACCTCGGTGGCGCCCGCCTCGACGGCCTCGCGCACGCGCCGGGCGACTTCCTCGAGGGAGAGCGTGAAGGCATCCACGTCGGAGGCCCGCTGGGCGAAGGCACAGAAGCGACACCCGGTGTAGCAGACATTGGTGAAGTTGATGTTGCGGTTGACGACGTAGGTCACCTCGTCGCCGACAGCCTCGTGCCGCAGGTCATCGGCCAGCGCCACGAGCGCGTCGAGACCCTCTCCGGTCGCGCACATGAGGGTGATCGCGTCCGGCACGTGGTCCGGATGGGATAGCCGCGCGGGGTCGTCCTGGGCGATACCCAGGGCTCGCCGCACGTCGGAGGGGAGCGCGGGGGCGCGCGACACCACCCGCTTCGCGCGCTCGGAGACCTCGTCCCAATCGCCGTAGACGTCGGCGAAATCGGCACGCCGATCAGTGCCGCGCCCGCTGATGTCGATGTGCAGGTGCAGGTCGACACGCCCACCTGCGGCGCGCGCGGCGAACTCGGCGTAGCCACCTGCATCGGCATCGGGCTCCTGCCAGGGCAGGCCCGCGGGACGCGCGGCCGGGTCGAGCAGACCCTGCTCGCCAGCGAGAGCCTCGACGTGCGGGCGCACGCGCGGGTCGATCCACTCCCCCGAGAGGACGTAGCGCGGGTGGACGGTCAGTCGCGGGCGCAACTCGTATCCCGCGGCCGCCGTGCTCTCGCGCAGCGCGTCCAGGTGCGGCCAGGGCCGCTCGGGATTGACGTGGTCCGGCGTGACCGGGCTGACCCCGCCCCAATCGTCGACGCCGGCGCTCAGCAGCGCCCCGAGGTCGTCGGAGAGGTTGGGAGGCGCCTGGAGTCGCACGCCTGGGCCCAGGAGGATCCGCGCGGTGGCCAGCGTCGCGAGGTAGGACTCATCGTCGAGGTCCGGCTCGCCGCGCATCGCGGTGTCGTCCTTGGCGCGGAAGTTCTGGACGATCACCTCCTGCACGTGGCGATGGCGGCGATGCACGGCGCGAATCGCGAAGAGCGCGTCGACACGCTCCTCATCCGTCTCGCCGATCCCCACGAGAATTCCGGTGGTGAAGGGGGTCGCCAGGCGGCCGGCGTCCTCCAGGACCTGCAGGCGCACGCGCGGCTCCTTGTCGGGGCTGCCGAAGTGCGGGGCCCCGGGCGTCGACCACAGTCGCTCGGCGGTGGTCTCGAGCATCATCCCCATGCTGGGTGCCACGGGTCGGAGCCGGCGCATCTCCTCCCAGGACATGACGCCGGGATTGAGATGCGGCAGCAGTCCCGTCTCCTCGAGGACACGGATGGCCATCGCGCGCACGTAGGAGAGCGTGTCGGCGTACCCCGCCTCGTCGAGCCATGCGCGTGCGGCGGGCCAGCGATCCTCCGGTCGGTCGCCGAGGGTGAAAAGCGCCTCCGCGCAGCCGAGATCCGCCCCGCGCCGGGCAATGTCGAGGACTTCGTCGGGAGAGAGATAGGCCGCAGGAACCCGATGCGGCACCGTGGCGAAGGTGCAGTAGTGGCAGCGGTCCCGGCACAGGCGGGTGAGGGGGATGAAGACCTTGGGCGAGTACGTGATGATCCCGGGCAGGCCGGCGTCCTCGAGCCCACGATCGCGCATCGTCCCGGCAAGGTCGAGAAGCTCCTGCAGGGCTTCGCCGCGGGCGCCGATCAGCCAGGTGGCCTCGTCGGGAGCAAGGGTCGCTCCCCTGCGGGCGCGGGCCAGCGCCCGGACGACCCCCGACGGCGTGGACGGCATCGTGACACCCTATGTCCATGCCGACACCCCCGTCACCGCTGCGCCGCATCACCGTGCTCGCCGGCGGGATCGGAGGAGCGCGCTTCCTGCGCGGCCTGCTGGCCGCGGCTCCGGACGCAGAGGTCACGGTGATCGGCAACACGGGCGACGACATCTGGATCCACGGCCTGCGCGTGTGCCCCGATCTCGACACGGTGATGTACACCCTGGGCAACGGCATCTCCGAGGAGCGCGGTTGGGGCCGCGAGGGCGAGACCTTCACGGTCAAGGAGGAGCTGGCCGACTACGGGCTCGAGCCGTCGTGGTTCGGGCTCGGCGATCGGGACATCGCGACCCACCTCGTGCGCACGCAGATGCTCCAGGCCGGCTATCCCCTATCTGCCGTCACCGAGGCACTGTGCGAGCGGTGGCAGCCCGGGGTGCACCTCATCCCCATGACGGACGAGCGTGCCGAGACCCACGTCGTGGTGGATGACCCCGACGGTGCGGTCGACGGCTCCGGGGCGCCCGCGCGCCGGGCGATCCATTTCCAGGAGTGGTGGGTGCGCTATCGCGCCGAGCTCCCCGCGCACGCGATCGTGCTCGTCGGGGCCGATGACGCGAAGCCCGGGCCGGGAGTGGTCGAGGCCATTGAGTCCGCCGACGCGGTGATCCTGCCGCCGTCGAATCCCGTCGTCTCCGTGGGCACGATCCTCGAGGTGTCCGGCATTCGCGAGGCGGTCCAGCGTACGCAGGCTCCGGTGGTGGGTGTCTCGCCGATCGTCGGTGGACGCCCCGTGCGCGGGATGGCCGATGCCTGCCTCGCCGCGATCGGCGTGCAGACCGATGCCGCTGCGGTCGCGCGCCACTACGGCCCGAGGCGCGCACTAATCCCCGCGGGCGCGCCCGCGGACGGGATCCTCGACGGCTGGCTCGTCGACTCTGCCGATGCCGCGAGCGTGCCCGCCGTGCAATCGCTCGGCATCGCGTGCGAGTCACGGCCCTTGCTCATGACCGATCCCGAGGCCACTGCCGACATCGCGCGCGCCGCGCTGGAGCTCGCCGCGAGCCTGCGACCACAGGCATGAGCCTGCAGGTCGTCGGCGTCCCCGGCATCGGCGAGATCACCACGGGCACCGACCTTGCTGTGACCCTTGCCGACGCGATGGCGACTGCGACATGGCCCGACGGCACTGCCGGGCTGCGCGCAGGCGACATCGTGGTCGTCACGAGCAAAATCGTGAGCAAGGCCGAGGGGCGCGTGGTCCCCGAGTCCGAGCGCGAGGACGCGCTCGCGGCGGAGACGGTGACGGTGGTCGCGACCAAGGAGACGCCGAGGGGCATCACCCGAATCGTGCGCACGCACCACGGGCTCGTGCTCGCCGCGGCAGGCATCGACGCGAGCAACGCACCGGCCGGGCATGTGCTGCTCCTCCCCCGCGACCCGGACGCATCAGCGCGGGCACTGCGACAGCGACTGCACGAGATCACCGGGGTCTGCGTAGGCATCATCGTCACCGACACACTCGGGCGTCCCTGGCGCGACGGCCTCACCGACTGCGCCATCGGCGTGGCCGGCGTCACGGTGCTCGACGACCTGCGCGGACTCCCCGATGCCCACGGTCGGGCGATGGAGGCGACCGTCATCGCCGTGGCCGACGAGATCGCGGCCGCCGCTGATCTCGTCAAGGGCAAGTCCGGCGGCGTGCCCGTCGCTCTGGTCCGCGGACTTGCCCAGCACGTGAGCCTCGACGACGGTCCCGGTGCCGTGTCGGGCGTGCGCCCCCTTGACGAGGACCTCTTCCCGCTGGGCACGGCAGAAGCCCGGCGCGAGGGCGCGCGTGACGCTGTGGCGTCTCGGCGTACCGTGCGTCACTTCACGGAAGAGTCCGTCGACGCGCAGGCGCTCACGCGCGCCATTGCGATCGCCATCACTGCGCCGGCGCCCCACCACACGACTCCCTGGCGCTTCGTGCTCCTCGACGAGCGGCGTGAGGCATTGCTGTCGGCGATGCGGGAGAGGTGGCGGACGGATCTCGAGGCAGACAACTTCGATGCGGTCGCGATCGAGCGACGCCTGTCCCGCGGCGACATCCTCTGGCGTGCTCCCGCCGTCGTACTGCCCTTCCTCGACCTCGCCGAGGGCCCGCACGCCTATCCCGACGACCGTCGCGCGGGCTTCGAGCGCGATCTCTTCCTCGTCTCCGGCGGCGCGGCCGTGGAGAACCTGCTCATCGCACTGGCGGCGGAGGGGTGGGGTGCCGCGTGGATCTCGTCCACAATGTTCTGCCCCGATGTCGTGCGCGACCTACTCGATCTTCCCGTGTCATGGCAACCGCTCGGTGCCATCGCCATCGGACGCCCCGCGCAGGATGCCGGGCCGCGTCCCGCACGCGACCCCGAGGACTTCATCCTCCGGATGTAGTCGTTGAGTGGCGCCATGTGCGGCTTGCGTACGGCGTGTCGCCCGCACGAGCCGCCAGTCAACGCCGTCAGGCGTCGGTCGAGAAGCGCACGGCGGTCGCCGGGAGATTGACGCCCGGCCAGACCCGAGCTCCACCACGGAGCTCGTTGCCGGCCCCGATGCTCGCTCCGTCGCCGATCACGCACTCGCTGAGGAAGGCCCCCGACGCAATCTGCGCGCCCGCACCGATGACGGAGTCGGCGACCACGGCGTCAGCTCCCACGCTCACTCCGTCCATGAGCACCGATCCCCGGACGACGGCACCGGCACCGACGCGGCAGCCGGTCCCCACGGTGCTCCCTCCGCCGACCTCGGCGCTGACATCGACCTGCGCCCCCTCCAGGATCAGCGCTGGCGTCGGCACATGCCCCGGCCAGGGGGCCACCCCGAGCACCAGATCGGCCGACCCACGGACGAAGTCCCAGGGGGTGCCGAGGTCAAGCCAGTAGGAGTCGTCGACGACACCCTGCAGCAGTTCCCCCTCGGCGAGGAGTTGGGGGAACGTCTGACGCTCCACCGAGATCGGACGTCCCGCGGGGATGGTGTCGATCACCGAACGGCGGAAGACGTAGCACCCGGCGTTGATCTGATCGGTGACGATCTCCTCGGGCGTGGTGGGCTTCTCATGGAAGGCCAGCACGCGGCCATGGGCGTCGGTAGGCACCAGGCCGTACGCCGTGGGGTCGGACACCCGCACGAGGTGAAGGGTGACCGCAGCATCGGCGACCACATGGGCCTCGATCAGCGAGGCGTAGTCCACACCGGTCAGCACATCGCCGTTGAGCACCATGACCGGGTCGCCCGGGCCGCTGACCAGGTGCGCGGCCGCATGGCGAATGGCACCCCCCGTGCCGAGGGGCTCGTCCTCGACGGCATACGCGATCTCGACGCCGAGGTGGCTGCCGTCTCCCAGCTGCTCGGCAAAGACATCGGCGCGGTACGACGTGCCCAGCACGATGCGCTCGACACCTGCTGCACGCGCCCGCTCGATCTGATGCACGGTGACCGGGACGCCGGCGACCGGCAGCATCGGCTTGGGCGTGCCCAGGGTCAGCGGTCGCAGCCGAGTCCCCTGGCCCCCCACCAGCAGGATCGCCTCGCGCATGCGGTCATCCCATCACATGACGGGACCGGGTCTCCCCGACGGATCGGTCACACATGGCGCAGGGCCCCGGCCATCGGCCGGGGCCCTGCGTTCAGGCTTGATTACTCGCTTCAGCGGATCAGGAAACCCCGGTGCCCTCGAGCCAGGCGGCGACCTTGTCGGGGTTGGCGTCGATCCACTTCTGGGCCGCCTCCTCCGGGGTCATGCCGGACTCGATGTCGAGCGCGACCTGGTTCTGGTCCTCGTTGGTGCACTCGAAGTTCTGGACGAGGGTGGCGAAGGGGCTGCCCGAGTCCATGAGCTTGACGGTGGCGAGCTTGACCAGCGGCGTCTCGGGGTAGTCCGTGAGACCGCTGGCCTTCGCCGCGTCGGTCCAGTCGTTGGCCGGGAAGTTGATGCGGCACAGCGGGACCTTGGCGAGGAAGTTCTGCGGCTCGTAGAAGTAGCCGAGCACCGCTTCCTTGTTGTCGTTGCCCTTGGTGAAGGCCTCGATGAGAGCTGCCTCCGAGCCGGTGTTGATGATCTTGTAGTTCAGGCCATTGGCCTCGATGAGCTTCTCGCCGATGGTGGTGTATCCGGGCGGGCCCTCGAGCCACGCTCCCTTGTCACCGGACTCCGGCGTCTTGAAGAGGTCGGCGTACTCATTGAGCTTCGTGCCGTCGGTGATGTCCGGGTACTCATCGCACATCCACTGCGGGACGTACATGCCGATGAGGCCGACGTTGCCGTTCAGGCCGACCTCGACGATGGCGCCACGGTCGACCCACTCCTGCCAGCGGCCACCGCCCCAGTCCTCGATGATGACGTCGACCGAGCCAGCCTCCATGGCGTCGTAGGTCACACCAGCCTCGTCGAGCGTGGTCTGGGTGATATCGCAGCCGAGCTTCTCGCGGGCCACATCGCTGAGCACCTGCGCCGAGGCGGTGTAACCGACCCACGCGTGCATGGCGACACCCCACGAGCCGCAATCGGCCGGGGCCGGTGCCGCGCTGGACTCCGCGGGTGCGGCAGCGCTCGACTCGGCAGGTGCCGGGGCTGCGGACGAGGACGCGGCCTCATTGACGGTGCCGCCACCGCAGGCCGCGAGGGCCAGGCCGGCAGCAGCGAGCGTGACCACGAGGCCAGCGCCCTTGCCTACTCGCTTCATTCTTCCTCCAGGAAGGTTGATTTCGCCGCCATCGTAGGCGCGGGGCACCGGGGAAAGGGCATAATGGCGATAACGGATGGGTATCGCTAGTGGCGGTCCTGGGGCCCCTTCTGGGGCCTGCCTTGGGCAATTCGATCCAAGATGATGCCCAGGAGCACGATGGCGATGCCGGCGGCCAGCCCCTTGCCGGCCAATTCCGGCTTCGACTGGCCGACGATCACGAGGTAACCCAGGCCACCTGCGCCGACGAAACCGCCGATGACGACGACGGCGAGCACGAAGATCAGTCCCTGGTTGACGCCGAGCAGGATCGAGCGCCGCGCGACCGGCAACTGCACCTTGGTGATCACCTGGAGATTCGTCGACCCGGCGGAGATCGCCGCCTCCACGGACTCCTTGGGCACCTTGCGCACGCCGTCGGCAACGATGCGGATCACCACGGGCGCGGCGTAGACGACACCGAGCACGATCGCGGCGAAGCGCGTCGGACCGAAGAGTGCGAGCACGGGCACGAGGTAGACGAACGCCGGCATCGTCTGCCCCGCGTCGAGGAAGGGCCGCAGGAATCGGTCGACGCGACTGCTGCGTCCGGCCCATACGCCGAGGACTATGCCGATGATGACGACGAAGCCCGTGGCGATCAAGGTCATGGCCAGGGTGAGCATCGTGTCGTTCCACAGGCCCGTGGCCATCACGAGGGCGAGCAGCACGAGGACGAGGATGCCCACGGTGCGCCCGGCCAGGATGAAGGCCAGGAGCGTGATGGCGATGAGGGTGAGCCACCACGGGGAGTTGGCGAGCACGTCTTGGAGGGGGTTGAGCACCCAAACGGTGAAGAACTCGCTCCCGGTGACGGTGAGGAAACCCAGGTTGTCGGTGATCCAGTCCGACACCGCATTGGCAGCCTCCGCCACGGGCTCCTGGAAGTTAAGCCGCTCGGGGAAGACGGCGAAGACGAGCAGGTAGCGCGAGAGGTAGATCGCGATGAGCGTGAGGACACCGAAGATCGCGAGGCCGATACGACGACGCACCTTCGCAGCATCTGCGGCGGCATAGCCGGACTGGTCTCGGCTCACGGCGGCGCTCGTCGATCGATCGAGCATGACGGCCAGGATTACGACGGCCAGCCCGGCAACGACGCCGTCACCGACATTGCGGATGGTGAGCGCCTCGACCACCGGCTTGCCGAGCCCGGGGGCGCCGATCAGCGCGGCGATGACGACGAAGGACAGCGCTGCCAGGGTGGTCTGGTTGACCGCGAGGATGATCGTGCTCTTGGCCATGGGCAACTGCACCTTGGTGAGCACCTGCCAGCGCGTGGACCCCGCCGACTCGGCCGCCTCGATCGGCCCGTGCTTCAGGCTCTTGATGGCGTGTGCCGTGATACGGATGCAGATGGGGATGGAGTAGATCATCGTCGCGATCGTCGCCGAGGCGATGCCGATGAGGAAGACGAGCGCAAGCGGCGCGAGATAGACCAGCGTCGGCAGCACCTGGGCGAGGTCGAGCCACGGGCGCAGCACCTTCATGACGCGATCGTTGAGGCCGGCCCACACACCGAGCGGGAGGGCGATGACGAGCGACAGGACCACGGCCCCGATCGTCATCGCGAGTGTCTCCATGGTGAGGAGCCACATGCCGAGCATCCCGCACAGCAGCATGAGGAACATGCTCACCAGGGCCATGCGCAGGGTGGAGGTGGCGTAGACGATGAAGCCGATGAGGACGAGCGTGCCGAACCACCCCAGGAGAGGGATGACATTGCCATCCGCGGGCACCGCGATGACACCCATGAAGATCTCGATGAATCCGGAGATCACCGTCCGGATCGGGTTGAAGACATAGACGAAGAGGAAGCTCTCCGTGCGATTGCCGCGGATGGAGGCGGCGGCGTCTCGCATGATCGCGGTGAACGGCGAGTCGGTGGCGGTGGAGAGCTCCTGCGTTTGGACACCCTTGAGTGCCGTCGCCGTGACGAACCACACGACCAGGACGATGAGTGCCTGCACCCACCGCAGTCGCAGGACGGCCGTGACGTCCATGGCTAGTCGCCCAGCTCCGAGTCGCGGTCGCCAGCGATGAGCGTCAGGACATCGTCGCTTCCGACGTAGCCGGCCAGAGAGCCGTCGCGCATGACACGCACGGGTGCGACCGAGGCAATGATCGCCGGGGTCGCCTCCTTGATGATGGTGTCGCCGTCGACAGCCGGGCCGTCGCCGGACTCACCGTCGCGAAGCGGACGCGCGATGGTCTCGAGCGTGAGCACATGGCTCTTGGGGATATCGCGCAGGAAGTCCTCGACGTAGGCGTCGGCCGGATGCAGCACCAGGTCCATGGCCGTGCCCATCTGCACGACGGCCCCGTCGCGCATGATGGCGATGCGATCGCCGAGCTTCATGGCCTCGGCAAGGTCGTGGGTGATGAAGACCATCGTCTTGCCCAGCTCGCGGTGCAGGCGGATGACCTCGTCCTGCATGTCTCGGCGAATGAGCGGGTCGAGGGCGCTGAAGGGCTCGTCGAGGAACATCACGTCGGGATCCACGACGAGAGCACGCGCAAGCCCGACGCGCTGCTGCATGCCTCCCGAGAGCTGCTCGGGGTAGGAGTTGGCATACCCCCCGAGCCCCACGAGCTGGATCACTTCCTCGGCGCGCGAGTAGCGATCCTCCTTCTTGACCCCCTGGATCTCGAGGGGGTAGGCGACGTTGTCGATGACCTTGCGGTGCGGTAGCAGGCCGAAGTGCTGGAAGACCATGGAGAACTCCGTGCGCCGCAGGTGGCGCAACTGCTTGTCAGTGGCCTTGAGGATGTCCTCGCCCTCGATGATCACCTCGCCCGCGGTCGCGTCGACCAGGCGGGTGAGGCACCTCACCAGCGTGGACTTGCCGGAGCCGGACAGGCCCATGACGACGAAGACCTCGCCCTCGGCCACGTCGAAGCTCACATCGCGCACAGCAGCGGTGCATCCGGTGTCGGCGAGGAGCTCGTCGCGGGGAAGGTCGGCGTACGGCGTACCGACGATCTTGTCGGCCTGCGGGCCGAAGACCTTCCACAGATTGCGCACGGAGATAGCCGGTGCGCCCGCGGTCGTCGTCGCGGTCGTCATGTCATGCCTCCTGCGAGAACCAGCCACTCGGGGCGGGTGAGAGGTTGCGGTACACGTGCTTGGCCTCGAGGTATTCGTGCAGGCCGGTCGGCCCGAGCTCGCGACCCACGCCGGACTGCTTAAAGCCGCCCCATTCCGCCTGCGGCAGATACGGGTGGTAGTCGTTGATCCAGATGGTGCCGTGACGCAGGGCGGCCGCGACGCGTTCCGCCTTGCCCGCGTCCGAGGTCCACACGGCACCGGCGAGGCCGTAGACGGTGTCGTTGCCCAGGGCGATCGCCTCCTCCTCCGTGCGGAAGGTCTCGACGGTGAGCACGGGGCCGAAGGACTCATCCTGGACGCAGGTCATATCGGTCCGGCAGCCATCGAGCACAGTCGGAAGGTAGTAGCAGCCGCTGGCGAGCGCGGGGAATTCGACGGGATCGGGGGCTCGGCCGCCGCACCTGAGCACGGCCCCCTCGGCGAGGGCCCCGGCAACGTACCTCTCGATCTTCTCCCGGTGCTGGGGGGAGATGAGTGGGCCTGTCTCCGCCTCCGGATCGAAGGGACCGCCCAGTCGGATGTGCTCGGCCCGGCTGACGATCTGGTCCACAACCCGATCGTGGATCGACTCCTCGACCAGCAGGCGCGCCCCTGCAGAGCACACCTGCCCACTGTGGAGGAAGACCGCGGTGAGCGCGTTGTCGATCGCCGCCTCCAGGTCGGCGTCGGCGAAGATGATGTTGGGGTTCTTGCCGCCGAGTTCGAGGGCAACCTTCTTCACGGTCGCGGCGGCATCGGACATGATGCGCCGGCCGGTGACCACGCCGCCGGTGAAGGACACCATGTCGACGTCGGGATGCGTGGCGAGCGGGGCGCCTGCCGTCGCACCGGCGCCGAGGATGAGATTGCCGACGCCCGCGGGGAGTCCGGCCTCCTCGAGCAGGAGCATGAGATGGATCGTGGTGCTCGGGGTCAACTCACTCGGCTTGAGCACGAAGGAGCAGCCCGCCGCAAGCGCCGGCGCGACCTTCCATGCGGCCTGGAGGAGCGGGTAGTTCCACGGGGTGATGAGTCCGCAGACGCCCACGGGCGAGTACTCGATGCGCGAGCGCACTCCCGGGTTGCCGGCGTCCACCACGCGTCCGCCGAGGACATCGCCCTGGGCGAGGCCGGCGAAGTAGCGGAAGCACTTCGCGACGTCGGCGACGTCGTACTCCGCCTCCACCAGGCGCTTGCCGGTGTCCAGTGATTCCAGGCGCGCGATCACGTCGACGTCGCGCTCGAGGAGGTCGGCGACGCGGCCGAGGAGCGCGCCGCGCTCCGCTACCGGGACCGACGACCAGCGTCCGTCGTCGAAGGCCTGCCGCGCCGCGAGGATCGCGCGCTCGGTGTCGACGGAGGTGGCCTCGTCGACGACGCGCACCACCTCCCCGTCGGCGGGGCAGCGGATCGCGCGCGTGCCTCCCTCCGCGGCCGAGACCCAGGAACCATCGATGTAGAGATCAGGCATCGGCCTTGGCCTCCTTGCGATGCCGGTAGAACGGCGCGTGGTCAGGCGGCAGCGGTGTCGCGCCCTTGATGATGTCGGCGGCCTTCTCCGCGATCATCATCGTCGGCGCGTAGAGATTGCCGTTGGTGACGTAGGGCATCACCGAGGCATCGACGACGCGCAGCCCCTCCGTGCCGTGCACGCGCATCGTGAGGGGATCGATGACGGACATCTCGTCGACACCCATCTTGGCCGTGCACGAGGGGTGGTAAGCCGTCTCGCCGTCCTTGCGGACCCAGTCGAGGATCTGCTCATCGGTCTCCACCTGGGATCCGGGCGAGATCTCGCCGCCGCTGTATGGCGCGAACGCGGGCTGGTCGAGGATCTCGCGCGTCTTGTGGATCGCCTCGACCCACTCGCGCTTGTCCTGCTCGGTCGACAGGTAATTGAAGACGAACGCCGGCGGCGCCATCGGGTCCGCGCTGGTGATCCAGAGCTTGCCGCGCGCATCGGAGTACATCGGTCCGATGTGCACCTGGTAGCCGTGGCCCTCCGCGATCGACGACCCGTCGTAGCGCACGGCGATCGGCAGGAAGTGGTACATCAGGTTGGGGTAGTCGACATCCTCGTTGCTGCGGATGAACCCGCCCGCCTCGAAGTGGTTGGACGCACCGGGCCCCGACCGCAGGAAGAGCCACTGGGCGCCGATGAAGGGGCGCCGCCAGAACTGCAGGTTGGGGTTAAGGGACACCGGCTGCGTGCAGGCGTGCTGCACGTAGACCTCCAGGTGGTCCTGGAGGTTCTCTCCCACGCCGGGAAGGTTGTGGACCGGATCAACTCCGACCGAACGCAGGTGCTCGGCATTGCCGATGCCGGACAGCTGCAGCAACTGCGGGGAGTTGAAGGCGCCGCCGGCGAGGATGACCTCGGATCCGCGCACCCGGACCGGTCGCTTGCCGCCGATGGAGACCTCGACACCGGTCGCACGCGGAGTGCCGCTGGATGAGTCCATCACGACGCGCGTGACGTGCGCACGGGTCTTGACAGTGAGGTTGGTGCGCGACTTGGCGGGTCGGAGGTAGGCCTTCGTCGCGGAGTAGCGCCGACCGTTGTGGACATTGCGGTCGAACGCCGCGA
>VGBQ01000004.1 GCA_016870425.1 Actinomycetota bacterium
GCTATCGGGCTTGAACGCCGCACCCCACACGGCGACACGCCGCCCGGTCGCGTCGCCGCCCATGGCCTGCAGAGCCAGATCGACGGTGTGCTGGCGGCGCCGGATGTTGATGTCGTCGATATCGCGGAGGAACATCAACGCTTCGTCGACGCCGAGTTCGCCGGCTCGGGCCATGAAGGCACGGATGTCCTTGGGCAGGCACCCGCCCCCGAAGCCGAGGCCGGCGCGCAGGAACTGCGGGCCGATGCGCGGGTCCATACCGAGTGCGGCCGAGAGGGTGACGATGTCGCCGCCGGTCGCCTCGCACACCTCGGCCATGGCGTTGATGAAGGAGATCTTGGTGGCGAGGAAGGCATTGGCTGCCACCTTGACCAGCTCGGCGGTGGCGAAGTCGGTGACGAGCAGGGGGGTGCCGGCATCCAGAAGCGCGGCGTAGACCTCGCGCAACACCAACTCGTCGGCCCCGTCACGCACCCCGAAGACGAGCCGGTCCGGGCTCAGGGTGTCCTCCACCGCGTGACCCTCGCGCAGGAACTCCGGATTCCACGCCACATGCGCACCCGTGCCCGCCACGCGCTCGGCGATGCCCGCTGCAGTGCCCACCGGCACCGTCGACTTGCCCACCAGGAGCGAGCCCTCACCGAGCACCGGCAGCAAGGCCTCGACCGCGCCATGCACCTGCGTGAGGTCGGCGGCGGGGGAGTCCGCGCGTTGCGGGGTGCCCACGCACACGAAGTGCACCCGCGCCTCGGCCGCGTCGCCCGGATCGGTGGAGAAGCGCAGCCGCCCCGACTCCAGACCCCGCCGCAGCACCTCGTCCAGCCCCGGCTCCCAGAAGGGCACGGTGCCTGACGAGAGCGCCGCCACCTTGGCCGGATCGGTGTCGATGCCGATCACGTCATGGCCCAGCTCCGCCATGCACGCGGCATGGGTCGCCCCCAGGTAGCCCGTGCCCACCACGCTCATCCGCACGGCGCGAGCCTAGTCGTCGGGCGGTCGATCCTGGCGCTCGCCGATAGGGTGCTGCGCGAGGAGGGATTCCCGCCATGACACTGACGCTCGACCCTGACTTCGATGCCTTCGACCTGCCGGAGGGCCACCGCGAGCTCCGCGCGGTCGTGCGCGGCCTCGCCGAGGACAAGATCGCCCCGCGCGCGCCAGAGATCGACGAGACGGGCGAATTCCCCCACGACATCTACGACGCCCTCGTCGCATCCGGCTTCCACGCACTGCATATCCCGGAGGAGTACGGCGGCCAGGGCGGCGATGCGCTGGCCGTCTGCCTGGTGATCGAGGAGATCGCCCGGGTCTGCGCTTCGAGTTCACTCATCCCTGCGGGAAGCAAGCTCGGCACGATGCCGCTCATGATCGCGGGCGACGACGACCTGCTGCGTCGCTATCTCCCGCCGGTCGCGAGCGGCGAGGCGATGTTCGCCTACTGCCTGTCCGAGCGCGAGTCCGGCAGCGATTCCGCAGCCATGCAGACGCGGGCGGTTCGCGACGGTGACGACTGGGTCCTCAACGGCCAGAAGAGCTGGATCACCGGAGCGGGTGTGGCTCACTACTACACCGTGCTTGCCAAGACCGATCCCGATGCCGGAGCCAAGGGCGTCTCGGCTTTCGTCGTCCACCGTGACGACGAGGGCGTCTCCTTCGGCGCCCCGGAGCGCAAGCTCGGCATCCACGGTTCGCCCACCCGTGAGGTGCTGTTCGACAACGTGCGGATCCCCGGTGATCGCATCGTTGGCGAGCCGGGCACCGGCTTCCGCACGGCGATGACCACCCTCGACCACACGCGGATCACCATCGGGGCGCAGGCGCTGGGCATCGCTCAGGGTGCCCTGGACGCCGCGGTTGCCTACGCCAAGGAGCGGGAGCAGTTCGGCAAGTCGATCGGTTCCTTCCAGGGCATCCAGTTCATGCTCGCGGACATGGCGATGAAGCTCGAGGCGGCGCGCTCGCTTGTCTACCGCGCTGCCGCCAAGAGCGAGCGGGGTGACGCCGACCTGTCATTCTTCGGCGCCGCGGCCAAGGCCTACGCCTCCGATGTCGCGATGGAGATCACGATCGATGCCGTGCAGGTCTTCGGTGGAAATGGCTACACCCGCGACTATCCGGTCGAGCGCTATATGCGCGATGCCAAGATCACCCAGATCTACGAGGGCACCAACGAGATCCAGCGCCTGGTGATGGCCCGATCCCTCCTGCGCGGCTGACATGCCGCTCGATCCCGTCCCGACAGAGTTCACCGGCGAGCCCGTCCCCACCGAGGCGTCCAAGGTCACGCTCGCCCGGGTGATGGGCGTCATGGATGCCAACACCTACGGCGACGTGCACGGCGGTGTGATCATGCGGGCCGTCGACGAGGCGGGGGCCGTGGCCGCCGTACGCCACTCCAACGGGCCCGCGGTCACAGCGTTTATGGATCAGATGGCCTTCCTCGAGCCGGTGAAACTCGGCGACCTGTTGACCACGCGCGCACAGGTCAATTGGACCGGGCGGACGAGCATGGAAGTCGGTGTCCGCGTCACGGTGCACCGCATGGGCACCGAGGGTGAAATCCACGTCTCCAGCGCGCACCTGGTCTTCGTCGCCATTGACGCCGAGGGCAAGCCACGGCCCGTCCCGCCGGTGCTACCGGAGACCGAGCTCGATCGGCTGCGTTTCGAAGAGGCGCAGATCCGGCGTACGTCGCGCCTGGAGCGTCGCGAAGCAATCAGGCGTCTGCGCGAGCAGGGCCTCGATCACTAGCCGATCTAGCGGGCTCCGCGCAGGAAGCCCGCACCCCACGCGCCGTGCATGGTCGCGAAGACAGCAGGCAACCAGCGTGCCGAGCTTGCGGGCAGTCCGCGCGCAGCGCGTGCACTCGCGACGAGGTTGGCTGCGAGGTATCCGGCCGGGAGCGCGAAGCCGAGGAGGAGAGGGCGCGACCCGGTGACGAGGCCGGCAACGCCCATCGCGGTGCCTCCGACGACAGCCATCACCGTGATGGGTGGTGCGAGATAGCGCAGCGACACGGTCTCCGGATGGCGCCGGGCGACCTCACGACGCCAGCGGCCGTACTCGTGGTACTGCTTCGCTAGGCGCCGAAGGCTGCCGCGCGGGCGGTAGCTCACGCGCAACTCAGGCGTGAACCACACCAGTCCGCCGGTGGCGCGAATACGGTGATTGAGCTCCCAGTCCTGCGCGCGGACCATGGACTCGTCGAATCCGCCGACGCGCTCGAGTGCGGACCGCCGGAAGCAGCCGAGGTAGACGGTGAGCGCGGGCCCCGGCTCGCCACCGATATGGAACGCCGCTCCGCCCACTCCAAACCATGACGTCATGGCGGCTGCGACGGCCCGCTCGAAGTCGGTGACTCCCTCGGCCCCCATGATGCCGCCGACATTGTCGGCGCCGGTCTCCTCGAGCGTGCGGACGGCGGTGTCGATGTAGTCCGAGGGGATGACGGCGTGACCGTCGATGCGCACGATGATGTCGTGTTGGGCAGCGTCGATGGCGGCATTCAGCGCGGTTGCCGTGCGACCGGTGGGATTGGGAACGGTGATGACCCGGGTGTCCGCGGCAGCGAGGTCAGCGGCGACGCTGTCGGTCGCATCCGTGGACGGCCCGAGCGCGAGGACCACCTGGAGGGGACCGTCGTAGGCCGAGCCCAGCACCGCCCGCACCGCCTCGGCCAGGTGCCCCTCCTCGTCGAGGATCGGCATGACCACGGAGACCCCCGGCGAGTCGGCGGAGCCGCCTCTGTCGGGCCCGCCCGACCGCGTGCTCTCACTCTCGCCCACGCCGGGAAGGGTAGCCTCGTCGCGGGCACGGCCGGATGGCCGCGTCGCCACCCGCGAGAAGAGGGAGCACGTCATGAGGGCACGCCTCCCCGTCGCTCTCCTGGGCATCCTGCTCGCCGTGCTCACCGGCGCCCTTGCCCTGGCACTGTCGGCTCCGACGTTGGCCGTTGCCGTGGCCGCGGTCACGGGACTCGTCCTGGGTGCGGTCCTCGGACAGGCCCTGGTGTGGCTTCGCGCGAGCGCCGGTCGTGCCGCGCGTGTGGAGAATCGGCTCGATGCCCTGCGCACGTCGAGCAGTGAGCGACACGAGGGCGTCATTCGCGCCATGCGTCAACTGCGCGAGACTGCCGTCTCCGCGGAGAAGGACTCCAAGGAGGCCGCGCGCCACACGCGCGAGCTCTCGAACGTCGTCGTGCCGGCGGTGCAGGCGGCCCTGCGCGGCCATGAGGAGGCACTGAAGCAGCACCAGGGTGAGCTCCAGGAGATGCGTGTGGCGGTCGCCGACGAGGTGGACAAGCAGGTGGTCCTCCTTGAGGACTACCTGCAGCTCACCCGGCTGGTCCCCATGGCCCTGCCCATGCCGAAGCCCGGCACCTGGGCGGCATCCGAGGACCTGCTCCTGTGGCTTGCGGGCTACGTCCTCGAGCATCGGCCCCGTCTCGTCGTCGATCTCGGCAGCGGCCAGTCCAGCGTGTGGATGGCCGCTGCGATGCGCACGGCGGGCTACGACGGCCGGGTCATCGGGGTCGACCACGACGAGGGCTTCGCGCAGGCAACGCGTGACCTCGCCCGCCGTCAGGGCGTTGAGAGCTGGCTCACCGTCCTGCATGCCCCCTTGCGCGAGCAGGTGATCGATGAGCGCGAGGTCACGTGGTACGACGTCGACGCCTTCGAGGGCATCGATGGCATTGACCTGCTCAGCATCGACGGCCCGCCGGGTCAGGGCGCTCCGTACGCGCGCTGGGGCGCACTGCCGGCGCTGCGCGAGCTCCTGTCACCTGATGCCACCGTCGTCATGGACGACATGGTGCGCCGCGACGAGCGTCAGATCGTCGCAGACTGGGTGGCGCGCTACCCAGGCTTCAGCGTCGAGCGACTGCCCTTCGAGAAGGGTGCGGCCGTCCTGCGGCGTCAGCCAGCAGAGTGAGGCCCTAGTCGCAGCGCACCTTGTCGGCTGTCGTCGGCGCGGTGATTTGGTCGGCCTCGCGCTCGCTGGATGTCTCGGGCTTGGGTGTGTTGACGTCGACCACGACGCTCTCGACGCCGGCGTACGCCGTCCCGAGGACGATGGTGATGGTGGTCGCCATGTCGTCGGCGACCGTGGTGGCCCCGGGCAGGGCGGCGAGCACGGTGCGCGCCGCCTCGGCAGAGGCAGCGTCATGGCGGATCTCGGTGGCGGCGTAGTCGTTGCGGTCGGCGTCGCCGATCTCGGCCACCGTGAAGCCCTGTGCTTCGAGCGCAGCGGCCACTTCTGCGGCGCGGCCCGCCACACCGCTGCCGTTGAGGATCCGCACCGTGACCTCATCGGGCTGCACGGCCAGCTTCGTCGCCTCGGGCTTTGGTGACGGACTCGACTTCTTCGGCTTGATCCACGGGATGTCGTCGTTGATCGACTGCCACAGGGGTGCTGCACCCGCTTCGTCCACGAGCACGTTCTCGCCGTCACCGCGCTCCACCCACGGCATCGTGAGGAAGGTGATGTCACCCGGGGCCATCCCTCGCACACTCAGCGCGAGCTCGCGTAGCACATCGATGTCGGCGAGGCCGGGATCGGTCGTGAGTCCGGACGTGGCCGCGTCGAGCGTGGAGTAGAGCTTGACGGGGTTGAGGAGGAGGCCGGTGGATGATGCCTCGCGGATCATGGACGACAGGAAGGCCTGCTGGCGCTTGATCCGGCTGAGGTCACTGCCATCACTGAGGGTCTTGCGCGCGCGCACAAAGGACAGCGCCTGCTCGCCGTTGACCACGCTCGTCCCAGCCGGCAACTCAAGATCGCTGGAGGGATCGCTCGCGGGCTCGGTGAGGCACACCTCGACGCCGCCGAGGGCATTGACGACGTTCTTGAATCCCTCGAAGTCGATGACGGCGAAATTGTCCACCTTGACGCCCGTCATCTGCTCCACCAGCTTGACCGTGCAGCCGGGCCCGCCGATCTCGAAGGCGGTGTTGAACTTGGCCTCGAAGGCACCGACGGTCTCGCCGTCGACCTCGCACTCGGGCAGCATCACCCAGGTATCGCGCGGGATGCTCACGGCCGTGGCGAAGCTTCGGTCGGCCGAGAGGTGAAGCAGGATCGTCGTGTCCGACCGCTCTCCGGTGTAGATGTCCGGGTCGCCGTACTGCTTGCTGGTCTGCCCCTCGCGACTGTCGCTGCCCATGAGCAGGACGTTGATTGCCTGATAGTTGCCCTCATCATCGACGACTTGCAGGGGCGTGTGCTCCCGCCCGGTTGTGGCGCTGATGTCGACGGCCGTGATGTTGCCCTCGAGCCGGCTGCTGGCGACCTCGATGCCGACGCCGGTGAGGCTCAGGGCCAAGACGATGGCCGCGGCGATGCTCAGCAGGATGCGGGACCAGCGCTGCCGCATGTCTCCGCTCCTTCGAAAGTCCCCGTGCCCGCCCCTCAGACTAGGGGCGAGACTAGGGGGTCGCTTCCCAGGGACGCGGGCCAACCGGTCAGGGTTCCGCCACCGTCACGTGGCCGTGCCGGTCGTCAATGGACAGGTCATTGCCTGTCAAGGGGATACGCCGGGGGAATCCCCTGGGAATGTGATCAGAGTGACCTGTGCGTTGGGTGAGTCGCCTTGCCTCGCCGAGGTGCCTCAGGCACCCTCGTCAGGTGAGAGTCCTCGCGGCGGTGACGGCTGCCCTCGTCGTCCCGGCGACCCTCACCCTCCCCGTGGCGGGCAGCCTCGCGGGGTCCCCTGACCCGGTGCGAGCGGAAGTCAGCACCATTCCCCTCGACGGGGTGGTGACCGGCGCCCTGGCCGAGACACCGGCCGCGGCCACCCCGGTCCCGGTGGCGGGAGAGGACCACGCCCACGAGCGACCACTCGCGGGCCCGCGCGCCACGCCGTCACTGCGCGTCGCCGCTGCCATCCCACCAACGCCCACGGAGTCCTTCGGCCTCGTCGGCATCACCGCAGCCGAGCCCTTCGCCCCGTCAACGCGCATCGTCATGCGCGTGCGCCAGGGGGGAAGCTGGCTGCCGTGGATGGAGGTGCCGGTGAGCGAGCACCTGCCCGATCCGGACACCGAGGAGGGCCAGCGAGCCCGCTACGTGACAGAGCCGGTCGTGACCGACGAGGCCGATGGCATCCAGGTGCGTGTCGACACGCCCACGGGTGCTGTGCCGGCCGACACCAAGATCACGCTCATCGACAATCCCGTGCGACCCGAGGACGCCGCCCTCGGCAGTGGCAACGGGGAGCCGACGACGTCGGCGCGTGCCGCTGCGCGCAGGCCCACCATCATCACGCGTGCCCAGTGGGGTGCTGACGAGTCCTTGCGCCGTGGCACCACGAGTTACTCCGACACCATCAAGGTCGCCTTCGTCCATCACGTGGTGTCTACCAACGACTACACCCCGGCCCAGGCCGCGCAGCAGATGCGCAATGTCTACTCGTGGTTCACCGAGGGCATCCAGGTCAACGACTTCGGCTACAACTTCATGGTCGACCGCTTCGGCCGGCTCTACGAGGGTCGAGCGGGCGGCGTCGATAAGCCCGTCATCGGCGCGCACACCGCGGGCTTCAACGCCGAGACGTTTGCGGTCTCCTTCCTCGGCAATGCCGACACGCTCAATCCCGATGCGGCCTCGAAGGGCAAGATCCTCGATGCCATCAGCGCCCTCATCGCCTGGAAGTTTGACCTGCACGACGTCAATCCACTCGGCACCGCGGTGTTGACCTCGGCGGGGCCAGGACCCGGGCAGGGCACGACATCGATGTACTGGCCCGGCGAGGAAGTCACGTCGAAGACGATCGCCGGACACGGCGACATTGGATCCACCTCGTGCCCCGGTGAATTCCTGCGACCCACGCTCAATCACATCCGACTCGGCGTATCCGCCCGCCAGGGACGCAACTTCTTCCCTCCCGGGATCACCGGTGATCGCGTGCCGTGGGGCACCGGCGGCCGGATCGAACTCACGCCGCGCTCGACCGGCCAGATGTCTGCCACGCTCACGGTATCGAATGCCTGCGGCGACGTCGTGCGCACGATGTCGGCATCGACCGATGTCGCGGCGACCGTCCCCTTCGCGTGGGACCTCCGTGATGCCAAGGGCAAGGCGGTGCCCCCGGGGCTGTACTCCTTCGACATCACGGCGACGAGCAACGGCAAGCGACTCTTCCCATGGCGGGGGACCGCACGCATCGCCGCCACGAGTGACTCCCCGCCCGACCCGTGCACGCCGCCGGAGCAGTTCATCCTCAGCGGCACCGGCTATGGCCACGGAGTGGGGATGTCCCAGTGGGGTGCCTTCGGGATGGCCAAGGAGGACCCGAAGTTCTGGACGGCCAAGAGGATCGTCGAGCACTACTACACCGGACCCAAGGGCGGCCCGCAGGTGCGGGTGACCGACCACCGTGACGATGCCGATGTGCGCATCGCCCTGCTGCAGAAGGCCGCGCAGGCTCACGCCCGTGTCGAGGACCTGCGTGGTCCGGGTGCGCAGTTGGAGGTGACCGTCGGGCGCAAGACCCTCGTCCTCGGCACAGGCGCACACCTGCGTTTCGGCACATCCGGTCGCTTCGTCACCGTCGACCGCGTCGACGGCGCTACCCCTCAACGCATCGGACGCGCGCACACGGCGTCGCTGAAGTGGTCGGGCACGCGCGATCCTGGCGCGGCGGGCTCGGTGCCGGCCCTGCTCAATCTCGCAGGACCCAACGAGACCTTTGCGAGCGCCGGACATCGCTATCGCTACGGCGTCATCGAATTCGCGGTGCTTGATACGTCGTCTGGCCGGCAGATGGTGGCGGTCAATACCCTGCGCGTCGGTGACGAATACCTCAAGGGCATCGCCGAGGTCAACCCCACGTGGCCGGATGCCGCCCTTCAGGCCCAGGCCATTGCCTCGCGCTCCTACGCCCTGGCGCACCTAGCGCGCGGCCTGAGCGGCCAGTGCGGATGCCACATGGATGACGGCGACGGCAACGGCGACGGTCCGCAGTACGACCAGACATTCCGGGGCTGGCTGGCAGAGAGCCAGTACGGCGAAGTGAACCGGTGGGCGGAGGCCGTCGACGCGACGCGCAAGAGCAATGGCACAGGGCAGACCGCGCTCTACGAAGGCAAGCCCATCAACGCCTTCTACACGGCGGCCACGGGTGGCGAGACCATGTCGCCCGAGGACTACTGGAGCGGCTCGGGATACCCCTGGGCGCAGGCCGTCGATGACCGCTGGAGTCGCACCGCCCCGGGCAACCCCTACGCCTCGTGGTCGGTCACCCTGTCCCAGGGTCGGGCGCAGGAGATCTTCGGCATCGACGACATCATGAGCTTGGATATCGACCGCATCGCACCGTCCTCGGCGAAGGTCATCACGGGAGTCAAGTCGGTGACCGCGCGTAGCCTCGACGGCACCAAGTCGACGGTCGCCCTGCGCGACCTGCGCGCAGCGATCGGCTACACCACGCTGAAGTCCCCGTTCCTCTCCGCCATCATCGCGCAGGACGTGGCCGGGCCCGTGCCGGTGCCCCAGGGAGGGGTCACGCTCGTGGCCACTCCCGCGGGCGACGTCAAGGACGGCACGCTCGTCACCCTGTCCGGAGTCATCGCTAAGCCGCGCCCGGGACTGCTCGTGCAAAGGCAGGTGCAGATCAACGGCGGAGCGTGGCAGGACCGCACGGTGGCAACGCCCGATGCACAGGGCAGGTTCACCTTCGGGGTCCCGGTCACGGGCAGGGGCACGACCTACTCCTGGCGGGTCGTGGTGATGGACGGCGGGATCCCCGTCGCGAGCAGCCGCACCCTCGCGGCCAAGGTGCTCTAGGCGCTCAGCGGCGTGCGCGTGCGGTGGTGACCCCGCGCAGCGCGCGGTGCGACATCACCGACAGCAGCGACATGCTCGACATGATCGAGGCGGCGCTGGCGAAGGAGCCGATGCTCAGCACGCTGGCGAAGGAGCCGATCGACCCGATCGACAGCGTCGACCCCACAGACCCGATCGACAGCACGGAGTTGCGCGAGCCGATCGACAGGATCGAATCCCTGGAGCCAATGCTCCACAGCGCGCTGCGTCTCGTCACGGGCTCATCCTCGCGCGACCTGCGCACCCTCCTCGCGCAGGGTCGCCTCGACATCACCGGCGTCCGGCTGCGTGACGAGCACGACGGAGCCCCCGGATTCGAGCGTGCCGGCGAGGGCGAGCAGATCCACGCCCGCCTCGGGCTCGATCAGGGCGAAGCGCTGCCCTGCTCCTACGCCGCGTCGGGCAAGCTCGGCGGCGGCTCGCGCCATGGCCTCACCCTGGGGGAGGTCCCCCGCGGGCTCGCGCAGCCAGGTGATGCCCTCGCTCGGCGGCTGGTGCGGCGTGAACGAGTCCGGGTGCCCTCGCATCGCGACGGATGCATCGGTGATGCCCGGCGGCGTGCCGCCCGGCTCCGTCAGGCCGAAGGGGGCCAGCGACACCAGGACGTCCTCGCCCGCGATGCCGGCGAGTCCGAGTCGGGCACGGTCCATGACGAGCACATCGCACAGGGCAGGGTCGGCGTCGGCGGCGAACACCGTGCCCGCAGCGGCGCAGGCACCGAGCCACACCACGCGCTGCCAGTGCAGGGGCAGGTGCACTCCCACGATCGCGCCCGGCTGTGCGTCCAACTCGTCGCGCAGCAGTCCCGCGGTCTTCGCGACGGCATTGGCGAAGCTGGCCGCGGAGAGTTCCATCCGCTCGCCGGTGGCGAGATCGCGATAGGTGACCAGCGGGGCTGAGGGATCCCTGCGGACGCGGTCGAGCAGGGCGGCGTACGGCGTCATCGATCCCACGCTAGCCGTAGGCTCATCGGGTGCTCACCATCACGGCTCCCGAGCAGGTGTCGGGTCTGCCGTGGTGGCCACTGGCGGTCCTGCTGGCCGCCCTCATCGCCTTCAATGTCATCAACAACCGCCTCGCCCCGCAGGGCCACTACCTGCTGTGGGCGATCGGAGGCTCCTTCGGGGTTCTCGCGATCGGCCTGCTGGACGGCAACAGTTGGACCGACATGGGGCTGGGGTGGGCCTACCTCGTCCCGGGCTTCCTGTGGGGGGTGGGGTGCGTCGTCGTCGTCACCCTCGGCTATCTGGTTGCTGCCGCCTTCCGCAAGGGCCGCAATGCTATGCACGACGAGCGCGTCGCCGAGATGAGCGGGCCCCGGCTGATGTTCCAGGCGCTGGTCGAGGTCCCTTTCGGCACGGTGCTCTTCGAGGAGATCGCCTTCCGTGCGGTGCTCTTCTCCATGCTGGCCCGTCGCTTCGGCATCATCTGGGCCATCGTCATCTCGGCGATCCTCTTCGGCCTATGGCACATCCTGCCCTCGATCGGCACGCATGAGCAGAGCGCTGCGCTCGGATCCGTCGTGGGGGAGGGGCGCCGCGGCAATGTCCTGGCGGTGCTGCTGTCCGTGCTCACCACGACGATCGCGGGCGTCCTCTTCGCTGCCTTGCGCCTGGTGTCGGGAAGCGTCCTCGCGCCGATGGGACTGCACTGGGCCACCAACGGCATGGGCTACTTCTTCTCCTGGACCATCATCCGCTGGCGGCGTCGCAGGCGGGAGTGACGGGCTCGGTCTGAGAGGCTGGGTACATGTCCAGCCCTACTCCGGAGAGTCCTCCGAGCCCCCCGACGCGCAAGCGCCCCGGATTCTGGACGCGCTATTTCGCCGCTCCCGATCCTGCGACGCTGACCCCGGCCCAGCGGGCCTACGACAACTTCTCGTCGGTCCCGATGTTCATCGTGTCCATCAGCTGGCTCGTCTCGACGTTCTTCACATGGTCGCCCGCACTCGCCCCCGTCTACCGGAGCGAAGGTGTGACCATCAGCGTCATCACATGGGGCATCTTTGCGCTCGACCTGCTGATTCGCTTCGTGCTGGACCCGAAGAAGAAGGACTTCGTCAAGCGCGACTGGCCGCTCATGATTGCCCTGCTCTTCCCGCCGCTGCGCATCCTCCTCGTCATCACCGCCGTCATGCGCGTGGCACGCGACCGCAATGCCCTGGCCAAGATCGTGGGTCTCTACGCCGTCTACGCCGTCACGTTCGTGGTCATCTTCGGGTCCGTCTTCACCCTGATCTTCGAGATTGACGCGCCCGGTGCCAACATCCAAAGCTTCGGGGACTCGACCTGGTGGGCTTTCGTCACCGTGACCACGGTGGGCTACGGCGATTTCACGCCCGTGACAGTCCCGGGCAGGGTCATCGCGGTCTTCATTATGTTCACGGGAGCCGCAGCCGTGGGCGCCGTCACGGCTGCGGTGGCCAGCCGCTTCATCGTGTCGAGTGGATCCTCCTCCGGACAGTCACAACAGCCCCAGGAGTCACAGGACGGGGACGCGGAGTCGAAGCTCGACGACCTGTTGGCGCACCTGAAGGCCATGGAGCAGGAGGTGCGGCATATCGCCGATCGCCTCGACGGCAAGGCCGCGACGCGCGGCACGGCGGGTGAATGACTTGACCCCCGCCACCTCCTACGATGGCGTGACCACTCAGGGCTCCAAGCGGTGCCCGTCTTCCCCCGAAGGAGTCGCCGGCATGGACTCGGGCGCTGCTCGCCTCGATCACGACCAGGCGGCGGCTGTGCTCTCCGACCGCGATCGTCGCATCATGGAGTTCGAGCGCCAGTGGTGGAAGTACGCCGGCGCCAAGGAGCAGGCGATTCGCGATCTCTTCGAGATGAGCTCGACGCGCTACTACCAGATCCTCAACGCGCTGATCGACACCCCGCAGGCGCTCGCCTTCGACCCCATGCTGGTCAAGCGGCTGCGGCGCATGCGCTCAGCTCGCCAGCGGGTCCGGTCGGCCCGGCGCCTGGGCATCGATCTTGACGCGCGCAGCTAACTCGCCGGTCCCGCGGCCCGCGGACGCCCCCAGGTCAGCCAGGCACCGGACCCCAGCGCCAGCGCCAGCAGCACCGGGATGCCGACGACAAGGGCGACGAAGGCGATCGTCACGAGCCCGTCCTGGCCCGAACTCGCTGACTCGAGGACGACGCTGATCAGGGCTCCGATGGCGGGCAACCCGCCCACGGCCAAGACCCACGCGGCCGTCGCGCCCCTCACGGGCCCTCGCTGCCGCGAGCGGCCCACGCCGAGGAGGGCAATGCCGATGAGCCAGAGCGGGGTCAGGGCCAGCAGCGCGATGAGCCAGAAGAGGAAGACCATGGACATGGCCTCTGAGGCGTCGATGAGCCCCCAGACGAACCACACGATGAGGGCCAGCGCGGGGACGAGGTAGACGACCGTGATGATGGCTCCGGCGATCACCAGGCCCCGGCCGGCGCGGGCCGGAGGGGCGGGCGGCAGGACAGGGTCGGTCACACACTCAGCGTGCCACAGGGTCGGCCCCTCGTGAGTTTGCACTCGCGGGCCGAGAGTGCTAAAAATGGGTTAGCACTCGAGCAGTCTGAGTGACAGCACCATCGCAAGAATCAGGCTGGTGAGGCTCCGTCCGATGCGGGGCCGTCCGTCGCGGGCACCGGCCGCGAAGGAGGGGATTCCCCCTCACGTCGTTCCCGGGAGGAACTCCACCCCATGGCAAAGATCATCGCATTCGATGAGGAGGCCCGGCGGTCCCTCGAGCGTGGCATGAATGTCCTCGCCGACGCCGTCAAGGTCACCCTCGGCCCCAAGGGCCGCAACGTCGTCCTCGAGAAGAAGTGGGGAGCCCCCACGATCACCAACGATGGCGTGTCCATCGCCAAGGAGATCGACCTCGAGGATCCCTACGAGAAGATCGGCGCCGAGCTGGTCAAGGAGGTCGCGAAGAAGACCGACGACGTCGCCGGAGACGGCACGACGACGGCCACCGTCCTCGCCCAGGCGCTGGTCAAGGAGGGCCTGCGCAACGTCGCCGCCGGCGCCAACCCGATGTCCTTGAAGAAGGGCATCGAGAAGGCCGTCGATGTCGTCAGCGCCCAGCTGCTCGACATGGCGAAGGACGTCGAGACCAAGGAGCAGATCGCGTCCACCGCTGCGATTTCCGCCGGCGGTGACATGGAGGTCGGCGAGCTCATCGCCGAGGCCATGGACAAGGTTGGCAAGGAAGGCGTCATCACCGTCGAGGAGAGCAACACCTTCGGCCTGGAGCTCGAACTCACCGAGGGCATGCGCTTCGACAAGGGCTACATCTCGCCCTACTTCGTCACCGACCCCGAGCGCATGGAAGCGGTCCTCGAAGATCCCTACCTGCTCATCGTCAATTCCAAGATCGCGTCCGTCAAAGACCTGCTGCCGATCCTCGAGAAGGTCATGCAGTCGGGCAAGCCGCTCGCGATCATCGCCGAGGACGTCGAGGGCGAGGCCCTGGCCACGCTCGTCGTCAACAAGATCCGCGGCACCTTCCGCTCGGTGGCCGTCAAGGCCCCCGGCTTCGGCGATCGCCGTAAGGCGATGCTGCAGGACATCGCGATCCTGACCGGCGGCCAGGTCATCTCCGAGGAGGTTGGCCTCAAGCTCGACAGCACCGGCCTGGAGTTGCTCGGCCGCGCTCGCAAGGTCGTCGTCAGCAAGGACGAGACGACGATCGTCGAGGGCGCTGGCGACTCCGAGCAGATCGCTGGCCGGGTCAACCAGATCCGCGCTGAGATCGAGAAGTCCGACTCGGACTACGACCGCGAGAAGCTCCAGGAGCGCCTCGCCAAGCTGGCCGGCGGCGTGGCCGTCATCAAGGTCGGCGCGGCCACCGAGGTCGAGCTCAAGGAGCGCAAGCACCGCATCGAGGACGCCGTGCGCAATGCCAAGGCGGCCGTCGAGGAGGGCATCGTGCCCGGCGGTGGCGTGGCCCTCATCCAGGCGATGGTGGCTGCTTCTCCCAAGATCGACGCGCTCGGCCTCACCGACGAGCAGGCTGTCGGCGCCGACATCGTCCGCCAGGCGATCAGCGCTCCGCTGCGCCAGATCGCGTTCAACGCTGGCCTCGAGGGCGGCGTGATCGTGGAGAAGGTCAAGGAGCTGCCCGCAGGGCATGGCCTCGACGCCTCCAATGGCGAGTACGTCGACATGATCAAGGCCGGCATCATTGATCCGGCCAAGGTCACCCGCTCGGCGCTGCAGAATGCTGCGTCCATCGCGGGCCTGTTCCTCACGACCGAGGCGGTCGTGGCCGACAAGCCCGAGAAGGCGGCGCCGGCGATGCCGGGCGGCGGCGACATGGGCGGCATGGACTTCTAGTCCGCACGCACCCGCGTTTCACGTCAGGGGCGGCTCCCGATTGGGAGCCGCCCCTGACGCATGTCCGCTATTGGCAGGCGGGCAAACCCAGTCGGTCGCGGACATCTGCCACCCAGGAGTCATTCGCGGTGGCATCCCAGTACGCCGTCCCACCGGGCTGGCCCGACACGGTCCCGCGAAGCGCGTCGACGCTTTCCCACGTGTCGGCGACGATGCACCAACTCTCCGGACCCGTCGCGATCCCTGCGGCGTCGGCGGACGCCGCCCAGATGGCGGGATCAGGTCGGGCCACGCCGAGTTCATGCGTGAACACCAGCCGGGCTCCGTCCGGGACGAGGACCGGCATTCCCGCGGCAAACTCCGCGGGGCCGGTCGCGATGACGACGACGTCGCATCCTGACCTCGCGGCGTCCCGCACCACCCTCGCCGCATCGAGCCGCACGGCGAGGCCGGGGCCCGACGCGAGAAAGCGGCCATACCCCGCGGCATCCCAGGGTTTCCCGCACAGGCGCGGGAAGTCGGCCGCGATTTCCTCGAGGGCCTGCGCCCAGGTTGCCTCCCCTCGATCGCAACGCCGTCGTGCAGATTCGGGGTCGGGTAGTGGCGCGGGCAGCGTGTCGGGGTCGTACGGCCGCACCCCGAGCAGCACCGTGAGGAGCGCTCCGGGGTCGACATCGATGGAGCGCGCGTACTCGATCATGCGCGGGTAGCGGGGCGGCAGCAGGACGCCGACGTCGAGAAGCAGGGCCCGGGCGGTCACGGAGGAAGTATCCCGCACTCGGCGGGCGACGATACGGTGAGGCGGTGCGCACCGAGGGGCTGCAGGCGATCGTGGAAGCCGGAGCTCCGGGGCGCGACCGCGGACCGCTGCTCGACGCCTCGAGTCCGCTCCTGCGCGAGTGGGTGTCGCGAGCGACCGGCGGCCTCGAAGATGCCACCGAGCCGATGCTCGCCTGCCTCGGCTGGTCGCGCGACGACATTGCCGCGTCCCTCGGCGAGCCACGGGTCACCGTGACACCCCCGTGGGCCGCTGCCCTCGATGGCTTCCTGCAGGCGCTCCCGGCCACGGCGACGGATCTCGCGACGCTGGCGGCACCGGGGGCGGCCGAGGTGAGCGAGTGGCGACCCGACCCGAAGCGCGACCCGCTCCTATCGATGTGGAACGCCACCCTGCTCGCCGGCCTGGCCCTCCTGCCCGCCGAGCCAGCCCGTGTCTCGCTCAGCGAGGCGGCGCGCACCGACCTGGCCGTCAGCCTCGTGGGGCGGGTCCTCGCCTGCGTGGTGCGTGCCCTCGAGCCGGAGCTGGTCGTGGCTCGGGCACTGCGCCTGGCACCCGGCGATGCCCTTCCGGGCGACCGCGCCAGTTGGCTGGACCGTCTTGCTGAACTCCCGGGGCTGGCGCATCCCCTGGGCAGCGTGGTTGCGCAGTGGCGCGAGACGACGGCCGAGATGCTCCAGCGCCTCGACGCCGACCTCGACGTGCTCACCGACCTGCTCTGGCACGGCGAACGTCCGCGCGAAGTCCTGCGATTCTCCCCGGATGCGGGTGATCCTCACCAGGGTGGCCGCTCGGTGTGCCTTATCCGCTTCGACGGCGAGCAGCGCGTGGTCTACAAGCCCAAGCCCCAGGCCGGTTCCGCGGCCTGGCAGGAACTCCTCTCGTGGTGCGCGGAGCAACCGCCGCTGCGCGCGAGCGCGGTCGAACTCGGGGTCCGCACCGTGATCGATCGAGGCGACTACGGGTGGGATCAGACCCTGCCCAACGACGATGAGGCCGTTGATGCTCACCAGGCGAGGCGCTGGCTGCGCTCCTACGGAGCCCTGATCAGGCTGCTCGAGGTTGTCGAAGCAGCGGACATGTGGTTCGACAACGTGCTCACCTCCTCGGGATTGCCCCAGTTCATCGACGTCGAGACCGTGCTCCAGCCCCGCGTGGCGGGCATGAGTGAGGCGGCCACCCTGCTCGCCGAGACGTGCGCTCCCGGCGGTGCGGTGAGCATGCGCCTCGCGCTTCCCGATGGCGGATTCGAGGACATCGGCGGACTTCGGCCGGTGTCGCAACTGCGACTCCCCTTCACCGAGCGCATCATCGGGACGCTCTCCTCGCGCACCGACGGCTACGGCGACGACGGGATGATGCAATGGACGCCGACCCGCTGGCGCCCCGATATCCCCGACGGTGTTGATGTCGCCAGAGAGGTCCTGGTCGGCTACTGCGCCGTCGACGATGCGCTCCACGGCGACCCTGATACCGCGGTCAGCTTGGTGACGAATCTCGCTAGGGCGCCCAGTCGCGTCGTCTTGCGCTCGACATTCACGTGCTACGTCGTGATCCGGGAGTCGCTGCGGCCAGAGGTACTCGGGAGCGGGGTCGACCGGGAGATCGCCCTCGCGCAGCTCCTCTCGCCCGGCGCCCAAGCACTTGCGGTTGCTGCCGATCCCGTCCGTCGACGCGAGGCGGAGCGCCTCCTGGCCGTGGGCGCGGCCGATCGGGAAGCGATCCGGCGCATGGACATTCCCCTCGTTCGTCATGACCCCTTCTCGGAGTCCGTCACGCTGGAGGACGGTGTGGTGCATGACTGCTGGTTCGACGGAAGCCCACTCGCGCGATCGATCTCGCGCATCCGCGAACGCGGCCTGAGCCGGCTGCGCACCGAGGTGCTCCTGGCCCTGATCGACTCGGCCACCGCGGCGGGCGGTCCCCGTGCCCACGCGGCCAGTGTCGCCGCCACCGAGCGCATCGTTGCAGCGCTGCGGGCCGAGGGGGTCGGCGCGGAAGAGGCTCGAGCGGCGATCAGCGCCCTGCGAGCCTAGGCGGGGGCGGGGACCGCAACGGGAGGGAGCGCCTCCGAGGTCTGCCGCTCGACGAGGGTGCGGAAGAGGCCGTCCTGCGCGACGAGGTCGTCGTAGGTGCCGGACTGCACGATGCGTCCCGCATCGATCACCAGGATGCGATCAGCGGCCCTGATCGTCGAGAGGCGGTGCGCGATCACGACTCGGGTGACGTCCATGTCGTTGAAGGTGCGCGCAACGATGTCCTGGGATGTGTTGTCCAGGGCGCTCGTTGCCTCGTCGAGGAAGATGATGCGAGGTTTCGTCACGATCGCTCGCGCCAGCAGGATGCGCTGGAGCTGGCCACCCGATACCTGGCCGGTGCCTGCCGAGATCATCGTGTGCATGCCCATGGGCATGGCATGGATCGCATCCGCGATGTTGACCTTGGTGGCGGCATCCCAGGCATCCTGCTCGCTGCATCCTGAGTCGCCGACGATCGCACCGATGATGGGCCCGGGCATCGGTCGGGCCTCCTGCATGACCACGCCAATCTGCCGTCTCAGGATCGGACGGTCGAGCTCGTCAAGGGGCTGCCCGTCGTAGGTGACCGAGCCCGACTGCGGGATCTCCAAGCCGAGCAGCAGCTTCAGGATGGTCGACTTCCCGGAGCCGGAGGGGCCGGTGATCGCGAGGAACTCCCCGGGGGCGACGTCGAAGGAGATGTCCGTGACGGCATCGGGCGACTCGGGTGTGTAACGGAAGGTCACGGCGTGCATCGAGACACGGCCGTCGAGCCGCCCGGGGTCCACGGCGTCGAGTGGCTGCTCGGGATCCGCCTGGATGATCGGCATCAGGCGTTCGAGGAGGGGAACGCATGCCCCGAGCGGGCCGAAGGAGAATGTCATCGCAGCAATCGCCGCGGTGAACGCTCCGGCCGCCGCGAGGAAGCCCATGAAGACGCCGTCGCTGAGTTGGTCCCTCAGGGCGATGCCGCCGTAGATGACGACCACGGTCGTGATGAGGACACCGAAACACGCTGTGATCGCCGTCGTCCAGACGCGCACCCTGCCCGAGCGATAGGTGTAGAGCTGGTTCTCTCGGAAGAGAACCTCCCATCGACTCACCATCTGAGCCTCCGCGCCTGCCACGCGGATCTTGGACACGCCTCCCAGCATCTGGAAGACGAAGCCGAAGAGTCGGCCGCTTGCCGTGAAGCCCGCCCGCTGGTTGCGAATGTTGCGGATGTTGAGGAACACCAGGAGGGCGACGACGATGCTCGCGATCGCGAGCGTGATGAGGGCGAGAACAAAGTCGTAGAGGAAGAGGAAGGCGAGATTCACGACGGAGAAGATCGCTGTGATGAATGCCGCCAGGACGGAGCCTCCGATGAGTTGCCGGATGATGTCGATGCCCTGGACGCGATTGACGAGGTCGCCGGTCGTGAATTGGCGAAAGAAGCCGGCCGGCAGGCGAAGCATGTGGTTCCACATCGATGGCTCGAGTTCCTGCTGGAAGACTCCCTCAATTCGCAGGAGCGCGATGTTTTGAGTGAGGAGGAGCAGGCCCACGGCCGCTGCTGCTCCGAGCAGCAGGACGAGGACGCTCAAGAGCATCGTCACGCTCTGCTGGGGGATGACGAGGTCGTAGAACAGCGTCGTGATCAAGGGCGTTGCCAGTCCGGCGACTCCGGCGAGGAATCCGGCGAGGAGCAGGGCGCGCAGGGCACTCTTGGCATTGCCGAAGGCGAACTTGAGCATGCCGCGCGTGGTGGTGCCCTTCGGGGGCAGGGGCCGGGTGAAGGCGTATCCCTCGGGATCGAGCAGATCGGCCACGTCTTCGATCGGCGAGACCGTGCCCGTGATGGGATCGTGGACGCGGTAGGTGCCGCCGCTGGGGACGCATGCGACAGGATGCCGGTCGTCGCCCATGAATGCGAGAACGGGTTCGATGGCGGCCGGCCACCACTTCCCGCCGATGTTGACCGGTCGGGCGCGGCATCCGGCACCGTTGGCGAGTTCGGTCACGGGGTCGAAGAGGACCTCGCCGGACAACTCGGTGCGGAAGGTCACGCGCAGGAACTCACCGATCGGCACCATGGCCTGGGTGAGGGCCTCCAGCGATCCCTGCGGTCGGCCCACGGGGGCATCCGGCTGGTCCATGACCAGGGCCAAGGCATCGGTCGATGCCAGCAACTGGTCGGAGCGCGCCGCGGCAAGCGTGTCGAGTCGGTGCTCCTCGCCGGCTATCCAGGGGCCGTTCTGGGCGACGGCCGTGGCGATGGTGGGCGTGAGGTCCACGGCCGTGGCCTCGCTGGAGGGGGCGACCACGCAATCGGGGGCGGCGACGAGGAATGCCGCGTAGCCGTCAGGCGTGGCGGTGGCGGTCAACTCGACCGGGCCAGTGAAGGACGCCACCGGGATCCAGGGTCCGGCTGGGTCGACCTGCTGGATGAAGAGGTCGATCCCACCGCTCTCGACCGACACCGACGGCGTGGTGGCGAGATCGAACCGCTGACGGACGCTCATGAGGGGCCCACAAGTGCGACGTAGGCGGGGCAGGTGGTCATGAGTTCGTCATGCGTCCCGCGGCCCACCTCCTTGCCTTCCTCGAGTACGACGATGAGGTCGCTGTCTTTCACTGTGCTGAGGCGGTGGGCGATGATGATGCACGTCAGCCCGCGCGCCCTGAGCGCTCGATCTAGACGCATCTCGTCGATCGTGTCCAATGCACTCGTGGCCTCGTCGAGGATGATGATGCTGGGGTTCAGGGCAAGGGCCCGGGCAATCTCCAGCCGCTGTCCCTGACCGCCGCTGAAGTTCGTGCCCCCCTCGTCGACATGCGTGGCGAAACCGCCAACGCGGGCCACGATGGCGTCGTGGATCTGGGCATCGATGGCCGCCTGGCGAACCCATTCGAACGGGCGGCTGGAGTCGAAGAGCGTGAGATTCTCGGTCACGGTCCCGTCGAAGAGCATGATGAGCTGGTCGACCTTCGCCAGGGAGTTCACGACCAGCACTCGCGGCCACGAATCGCGCGGCTGGTCGTCGAGGAGGACCTCGCCGGTCCACGGCTCCAGAAGACCCACGATGATGTTGCCCACCGTCGACTTCCCCGAGCCGCTGGCTCCGACGATGGCAACGCGCTGGCCGGGTTCGACGACGAGGTTGAAGTCGCTGAGAAGCGGAGCGCTCGATGGGTTGTAGCCGAAGGTGATGTCGCGCAATTCGACCTTGCCCGACAGTCGCGGTCGGTCGACTCTCACGCTTCCGTCATCAGGTGAGATCAGCGGCGGTGCGAGGGGATCCGCCGGGTACATCGTGACGTCCTCGACCTGCGTCAGCTGTGCTCGCGCGCTCTGGAACTGATCGCCCGACGTCACGAGAGAGCCCAGCGGTGCCATGAACTGGACCAGCAGGCCCTGGAAGGCGACGAGGCCGCCCACCGTGAGGTCGCCGGCGAAGATCAGGGCGGAGCCGGCGGTGAAGACCAGCACCGTGTTGACGATGGAGACGACCGAGGGCAGTACGCCGATCCCGGTGGTGAGCTTGCCCACCGCCTGCTCGGCGTTGGTGGCCTTGGCCTGCGATCCGGCCCATCGGACATAGAACTCGTCCTCGCTGCCGGTCGCCTTGATGTTCTCGATGAGGGAAACCCCCTGGAAGGCGACGGCGGTCTGGCGGACCTGGGCATCCTGCTGTCGGATGTTCTCCTGGACCTGGGTTCGCGAGACCCACCACAGCACGGTGAGGTTGACGGCGGCCATGACGAGGCCGATCAGAGACAGGGCCGGGCTGTACAAGAGCATGAACGCCCCGAAGACGACCATCGAGGCGATGTTGACGAAGACCGTGCCGAGGGGGCCCGCGAGCAGTTGCGAAAGCGTCGCGTTGATCTGCAGCTTCTGCACCATGGCGCCGGGTTGCCGGGCGTCGAAGTACGACGTCGGCAGCCGCATCATGTGCATGAGGAAGCCCGTGGTCTCCCGTGACGAGATCTTCATCTGCAGGCGCAGCATCGCCGACTGCTGCAGGGCCGTGAAGCCGAACATGAGGACGGTGACGATGACGAATCCGACGATGATGGCCGGCAGAAGGCGCGGCCGACCGAGTGCGCCAAGCACCTGGTCGACGAAGACCGAGGTGAGCACGGATGCCATGACGCCCGGCACGGCCAGGAGGATGCCAGCGCCGATGATGAATGCCAGCGCGCCGTAGGACCCCCGCAGCATCCGTCCGAGGCCTCCAGCGAGGCCGATCGCGGGTTTGGGCCGCTGCTCGGTCTCGGGTGTCCTGGCGAAGACCAGCCCGATCCCGCTGTAGCTCGACCGGAACTCGGCCGGCGTTACCTGGCGCTGCCCCGCGGCAGGGTCATTGATGAGGGCGTGCCCGTCCTTGAAGCCTTCGAGCACGACGAAGTGGCTCTGGCGCCAGAAGATGATGCAGGGCATCTGCTGCTGCGCGAGCTCGTCGGCATCGAAGCGGCCGCCGCTTGCCTCGAGGCCGTAGTGGCGAGCGGCCTTGACGATGGCGAGAGCGTTGGCGCCGTCGCGAGAGACCCCGCACGTCACGCGCAGCTCCTCCAAGGGCACCCAGCAGCCGAAGTGCGCGAGGATCATGGCGAGGCTCGCCGCGCCGCATTCGACCTCCTCCATCTGCACGATGGTGGGGACCTTCGCCACGGGCACGGCGGGGAGCGGCTCGGCTTTCGCCTGGACGGGGGGATTGTCGACGGCCATGGCGCGCTAGGGCTGCAGGTATTCGATGGGGTGGCCGGTCCCGGTCGTGATGACGAGGCTGCCGGTGCTGCCGTAGGCGAGGGTCGGGCACCAGGAGGCGTCGACGTTCATCAGGACACCAACGCCTCCGCCGGGGGGTGCGATCACCTCGGCGAGGCCCGCGAGACCGAGTCGATCGGCAATCTGCTCCTCGGTCAGGGGCGCACGGAGCACCGCGCTCACGGCGCCCGTGTAGGAAGGGCAGTCGGGCGCGCTGAAGACCGCTGGCTGATCGACCGTCAACGACGATGCGTCCTGCGGTGCGAGGAAGGTGACGACGCTGCGCTGGTCTCCCTCTTGGACCACCAGCAGGATCGTTGCCGAGGCGGGAACTTCTGCTTCACCCGCGTAGAACGCCGCGGCCACCGTCCCTTTGACCGGACTGGTGAGATCGCGCACCTGGCCATCGACGGTGGTGACCTGGCCGATGCGCTGTCCGACCTGGACCGTGTCGCCTTCAACAAGGGTCATTCCCTGCAGCGTCCCGGGGCTTACCGCCACGATGGGCACGAATCCGGTTGCGGGGACCAGGCCGCCCGTGGAGGTCACCGAGGTGCTGATGGAGGCAAAGGTGGCCCAGAGAAGCACGCCGAGGATCGTGATGACGGAGACCCCCAGCGCAGCCTTCATCCAGGGGCGCACCACCTGAATGAGGTCGTCGAACCGTTCGGTCCCGGCCTCGGGTGGAGTGGGCGGCACCGCGAGGGTCTGACCCGGGGTGTCGGGCGCGTCGCTCCCGTCGGTTTGCGGCGATGGTGCCGGCATGTACGGCCCTCCCGCTGGTCAAGGAACGTGGAGAGCATCCCATCCAGGGTCCGAGGCTGCGGGTGAATCCGCGAAGAGGCGGACCGGACCGCGGAAGACTTCGGCCACGGGGCTGCCCTCGGGGCGGAAACAGGCGTCGCGCAGGGACGGGTGGGCGTCGAGGACCGCGTTGACCGCGATGGGGATGATCGCGCGGGCCACGCTGCGGCCCAGGCAGCGATGGAGCCCCATGCCGAAGGCCGTCCCGCCGGACCCGGATGCGAGGTCGAGAAGGACCGTGCGTCCCGCCGGGATGTCGATGCCGTCGGCCTGGGTGGCGGCCTCGGCCCGCCGGGCCAGCATCATGATGGGTGGCAGGCGACCGGCGAGTTCGTCCACGACGTCCACGGGATCGTTGTGCCATCGCGATGACGTCGCGGGATCCTGGGCGATGGCCATAAGCACGCTGCACGCGAGCGATGAGACCGTCTCCTGCCCGCCGCTGGCCAGTAGGCACACGACGGCGGCGACGTCGTGATCATCGGGCACCTCGGCGATCAGTGGCGTCAGGGGATGCTCGCGCCGAAGATCGCCAAGCGGGCCGGCTTGGCCGACCTGCTTGGCCTGGCCGCGACGCACGTCGGCGACGGCCTCGCGCACGCGACCGCTCACATCGAGGATGACCGCGACATGGTGCGGGTCGGGAGGTCCCAGTCTCACCAGTTCGGCCGTGAGGCTCGTGCTGAAGTGACGGAGGTCGTGGGCGCTCACCGCGGTGTCCAGGCCCAGGTGCGATCGCAGGAACGTGGGCGCGATGAGCGACGTGAAGGACTCGACGAGGTCAACCGTGGGGTCATCGAGGGGCCGTGCCACGGCCAGGGCTCTCATCTCGCGTTGCATGACGGGAGTGGCGGCGCGCGCCGCGTCGGGGGAGAGCAGCGCGCGAACGGGTACGAGGCCGCGACGTCGTGTTTCGTCATCGTGCATCGACGGCATGCGGTCGATGAGGTCATGTACCCGTGGGTCGTCGTGCCAGGTGCCTCGGCCGGCGACCCGCAGTGCTGGATCGCGCAGCGCCTGGTCGATGGCGGTCGGCGTGCGCAGGACGATCGCGCCCCTGTCGGGCTCGACCGCGTTCATCGCGCTCCGGTGAGCATGACCTCAGCCACGCTCACAAGTTCGGCCTCCGTGACGCGCGCTAGGGCCGCACTGTCTCCGTTGCCGAGTCCGCAGATGCCGATGCCGAGTGCGGCCGCGACGAGATACGCGTGTCCGTAGAGCACTCCCGCGTCGAGGAGGGCCAATCGGTAGGCCATCCCCTCGTACTTCCAGGAGTTGCGCCCCATTCGCAGGGCGTAGGTGACCAGCACCTGGATCTCCCCGACACCGCCCGTTGAGACCATGGCGTCGGCGAACAACGCCTCGACATGGTCGAGATCACCGGCGAGCCGGCACAGTACGACGCGCTCCGCGTCGAGCCACCACACGCCGGCCGGCAGGTCGCCCACGCCGCGGGTAGTGAGGATGAGGTCGATCTCATAACTCGCCCCGCCTCCGGGATACAGCCGCCGCGACTGCGGGTATTCCACGTCGTGAGACATGTGCCGGGTCGAAGTCACCCGGTGAGCCACGCAGAAATCCGCGAGTTGCCCGAGGGTCATGGGGGAGGGGGACTGGCGGGTCGAGGCGCGGGCATGCATCGCCTCGGCGACGGACATCCCGAGCACCTCCTCCTCCGGAGAGGCATAGGCCGCGATGTCGAACTCCAGGTCGTGGGCGGGCACGTCGCTCACGGGCAGCGGTGGCATACGATCGCGGAGCGGGTACGTGGCACCGACGACATAGGGATTGCCACCCCGCCGCGTCCGCCAGTGGAAGTAGCGATCGTGTGGCTCCCACACGTCGATCGACCTGTCGGGCCGGTCCGTCGACTCGGCATGGACGAGGATGCCGGCCTCTCGCAGGAGCGCTCGCGGCATCGACATGACCCTCGCCGATGAGTCGGCGTGCACCACCGCCTGCATGACGTTGTCGTCTACATCGGCGACCGCCCGACCCTGAGGCGACTCGAGGCGCCAGCGGTCCGCCTGCCGCGTGACGATGACGCCGGTGCCCAGGACAAGAGCATCGTCGCCGGGGTCCGGCACACCGGAGTACGCGCCTGAATCCCCGGGATGACGAAGCAGGCGCACGAGGGTTCCATCAGGGCCGGCAATCGAGGGGGACAGCCGACCGGAGTGGGTCAGCACGTCGAACAGGTGCAGCCACTCGGCCATGGCGGCGGCTCCGCGCGCCAGGAACCAGTCCTCACCCTCGTCGGCGGTCATCCCGGCGTCCCAGGCTGCGAGCAGTGCCTCAGCCGCCGCGGGGTCATCAAGGTGCAGGAGGACCGTGCCCGCATCGTGGGTCAGGATCGTGGATCCCTCCGCGACGAACGGTGGTTGCGGCCGCCAGCGCAGGACCTGCTCGCTCACAGGAACATCACCCGCGGGTTGAGTTCCTCCTCGGACGTGGGCGTCTGCAGCCAGCCGAGGTTCACCGGCACGTCGTACAGGCGCCCGGGCGCGTAGCGCGCCCAGAAGTGACGCAGACCGGGGACGATGACCTTGACGGTCGGGAAGCCGATGTCTGGGCGCGTCTGGTCGAGCACCAGGACCTCATGGCCGCGCGCCTCGAATGCCGATTGCACGACGCGAACAGCGGCGGCCATGTCGTGGACTCGGCGGGCATCGGGTGACAACGGGGCTCGCGGTGCCCGGGGGTCCGGCACGAGGTAGGGGTCCGATGCTCGAGTGGCGGTGAGCCACCATTCCTGGGATTCACGATCCTCGTAGGTGTACGAGCCCGACCCGTCTTCGCGGTGACCCGCTACGCCGGGGTAGAACTGCGTGACCTCCGAGATCGCCCGCATGACGGCGATCGCCGGATCGAGATGGGCGCCGAAGCCTATGAGGATGTCTTCGCTCACGCCGCTCTCGCGCGCGGAAACGGCGGCGACGACGGGAATGCCGAGGTCGTGGGTGAGGTCGAGCAAGGCGATGGGCCGGCCGAGCCGGCGGTAGGTCGCAAGAGTCTCGTGGATCCGGGGATCATCCATGCCCGACACATCGAACTCCGGACGTGAGAGGCGGTTGTACCACCACACGGCCACAGCATCGCGCTCAACGAGCTCGAGGGCACCCTGCAGGACGGCCTCCTCCCGGGTGTTGCCGGCGGCGGCCCCGTTGGAGCAGGCGATGAAAAGCAATCGGCCGGACGGGCGGGGCACGGAGTAGTACAGCATTCCGGTCGGCACCCAGCGGACCTCGTCGCGCGTGAGCGACCACACTGGCGAGAAGTCGCACGCGAAACCCGGATCGAAGGGTTCGGGAACGACGGCGAACTTGCGGTCCCGAGCGTTCCACTCGTCGCGGTGGAGATACTGCCGCTCGGACCACAGCATGATGTCGTTGGGGTGTATGCCCGACGCACCGAGCGAATCGAGAGTCGTCGCCCTGCGCCGCTCCTCTCCCGTGTAGAGCCCCTGGTAGCGCTCCAGCGCCTCGCCGAGCGCGCTCACCTTGGCCTGGTCCTCGGTCATGCCCTTGCCGGAACTCTTCGTGCGCAGGCCCGCCCGCAGGTACTTCAGTTCGGCGCCTCGCATGGCGAAGTTGTGCCCGGCCGCGTAGACGTGAAGGGAAGGCTCACCGTCGACGGGGATGGGGGTGAGGGCGGTGACCGCACCGGTAATGACGCTGATGTGCTCCGCATAACGATCCAGCGTGACGCGCGGCTCCACCGCGCGGAATCCCGACTCGTTGGCGGAGCCGTGGGCTCCGGGGGCTAGCGACACCGGGGGATGGGGCGCATCGTGCGGCTCGGGGTTGCCGCACTCGGGGCACTGGGGCCGGCGCACCACGGGATGCGACTCGTGCTCCCAGGTTGCCGTGTCGAAGGTGTGGAGGATCGCGGGTGCCGGCTCGGGGCGCAGGGCGGCGCGCAGGGCCTCCGTGGCCACCAGTCCTCCTCCAAGGATCCGGATCGTGGCGGGCCCCGCGGCCTGGGGTCGTATGGGCGCATCGCCCACGTGGGTGCGCAGGCGCAGGTACTCCTCGACATCGCGGTTGCCGCGGATCCGGTGGGCCATGCAATGCCAGCAGGCGGTTGTGCCCGGGGTGAAGACCGGACCGACCCAGGCGTTGGCGCCCGTCGTGCGTGCCAGCAGCCATGGCCGCCCGGCGGCGCGGCGACGCCGATCGATCTCGGCCAGTTCCGGGTCGAGATAGTCCGACACGATGACGACCAGCAGCTCGATATGGGGGTCGGCGGCTGCGTCCGCGATATCCGCGTCGAAGAGGTGTACTGATAACTCTGTGTCCGCCAGTGCTCGGGCCACCTCGCGAGCATCCTCCGCGCCGGTTCCGATGCCGCCCACGCCGATCGTGGCGTTCACGCGCGAGCTCATCGGCATCTGCAAGCCCCAGTCGCGGGCGAGTACGTCGACGCGAGCCTGCTCCACGCTCTCGGCGGGTCCCTTGTCGACGAGGTAGCCCTTGCCGAGGTAGTCGTCGATGACGAAGTACACGGTGGCGAGGTCGATCTGGGGGGACGCGTCGGCAATGGCATCGGCAACATCGTCGGCATCGCGCTCACCGTCGACGGCTGCCGCGATAGCGAGAGCCTCCGGCTGATCAAGGACAACCGTTGCATGCTCAGCCAGCAGATAGACGGCCTCCCCGGGAATGCGGACCACCTGGAACTCCGGTGACCAGCGAAGAGGCGATTGCGCCAGGGCGTCGGGCGCCACCGCTAGGACTCCGGTGAAAGCAGCCGCCCGAGCGCCGCGGCCGCGGACTCCTCGTCCCACTCCGCATCGGGGCCGGGCAGCGGGAGTTCGACCAGGTCGTCGGGCACCACCCGGATCACGGTGCCGGCGGGGACGTCGACGCCGAGTTCGGCGAGGGCGGCGCGGGGATCGGCGAGCAGGCGATCTCGGTAGGAGTCGTCCTTCCACGAGCGGGCGATGGCCTTGGCCAGCCCTCGCTGAAGGGCGCGGTCCGTCGCCGGGTCACCGGTCGTCATGACCCTCCTCTGAATGGTTATGCGTCGTGGTCATTGTGCGTCGCGAACGCCGTTGCGCGCGCGGATTCAGTGCTCCTACACGCTGCTGCGGCGGCACCCCGAGGGTGCCGCCGCAGCAGCGACAGGTCTATGCGACCTAGCAGGCGCTCCCGGACGACGCGGCGCTGCAGCACGGGCATGAGGCCGACGACGCGGAGGATGCCGAACTCGAGGAGCCTCCGCCGGCGACCGCGGCGAGCGACTCGTCGGAGATGCTGGGCAGCCGGGAGGGGAGTGGCATGGTGATCACCGTGGATCCCTCTTCCTCGTCGGCGCCGTGCTCGACGACCTTCACCTTGGTGCCCTCGGGGATCGGGATCCCTGCCTCGCGAAGGTACTTCTCGGGGTTGGCGACGTAGGCAGCCTTGAAGGCCGGGTCCTCCCACGCCTTGCGGACGATGGAGCGGTAGGCCGAGGCGTAATCGTCTGCCTTGTCGGCCGGGATCTTGGGTACTGCGCCGTGCGGGTGGTCACTAACAACAGCCACGGGGGCCTCCTCATTGAGACGATAGGGAAGTGCTCGCATAGCGCACTCTGCACCGTCGGCCAGCCCCGGGCAAGGGGAATGGAAAAACAGGAGGTGAATTCGGGGGGACCTCCCGAGGGGGAGTCGCCCCTGACGCATGCGTGTCCGAGCACGATCGGCCGGACCCCGAGCTGTCGGTCAACGATGACTGGCGCGTTGGTCTATCCAGACCGTGATGTCAGGCACGTCGATGTCTCCTCGTGCGATTTGCAGGACGAAGTCCTCAGCGTCGTCAACGGTGTAGGTAAGCCGCACTCCGTTCATCAGGAGAAATACCTTCATCCCCGACCACGCGAGCCGCTTGTTGCCATCGACCAACGCGTGGTTGCGGGCCAGTGAGTGGATGAGCGCGGCTGCCTGCTCGCTCAGACCGGGGTATGCCAGGTCTCCGAAGACCGTCGTCTGGGGTCGCGCACACGCCGACTCCAGCAGCCCCATGTCTCGAACGCCGACCTCGGGGAGCACGCCGTTGGCAGTCTCCAGGATGTCCTCAAGCGTGAGGAAATCTGTCGGGCCGCGAGAGGTCACGACTATCGGCTGAGGCGATCGAGGAGTTCTGCGTCCTCGCGGGCAACCGATGAAATGGCGTCAGCCAGCCGTGCTGCGCGATTCGACAGGTAGGCATCGATAGCCGACCGGACGACCTCCTGCATCGAGCGGTTCTCCAACTCGGCTCGCTCGCGAAGGGCCTGTGTCTCGCTGTCGGTGAGCCGCAAAGTCATCGCCATGGGTTGATGATACCACCCTGGTATCACCTGACCCCTCGGCGATCAGCCGCACTCTCGCTAGCCTCCCGGCATGGCGTTCACCGGCTTTCCGGCGGAGGGCTTTGCTTTCTACGAGCAGCTGGTCGCGCACAACACCAAGGCGTGGTGGGCAAAGCACAGGTCGACGTACGACGAGTCCATCAAGGCACCCATGACCGCGCTGCTCGCCGAACTCGAGGCGGAGTTCGGCGAGGGGAAGGTCTACCGGCCCTATCGCGACACGCGCTTCAGCAAGGACAAGACGCCGCTCAAGGACCATCAGGGCGCGGTGGTGATGATCGAGGACGCGATCGGCTACTACGTGCAGGTGGCGGCCAGCGGGCTCATGGTCGGCGGCGGCCTCTATGCCCCCGCGCCGACGCAGCTTGCGCGCCTGCGCGCCGCGATCGCCTCGCCCGCTGGCGTGACGCTGGAGTCGGAGCTCGCGCGCCTACGACGGGGGCGCTGGGAGGTCGACGGGTCGCCGCTCAAGACCAGGCCCAAGGGCTACGCCGCGGACGCGCCGCGACTGGATCTGCTGCGCATGACGCGCGTGGTCGCGCTCAAGACCTACGACGACCCCAAGACCTTGGAGTCGCGCAAGGCGCTGGACGTCGTACGCCGTGATTGGCGTGCGATCACGCCCATGATGGAGTGGCTGGCCGATCATGCGGGCCCCGAAGGGGATCCGGGCCGCGAACCTTAGGCCGCGCCGGCCTTGGGGTTGGCGGAGCGCCGCGAAAGGCGTCGCGGGTCTGCGGCGGGAGCGGTCGAGCCGTTCCAGGCATTCCATGCCCGCTCGGCTGCTGTGCCGACGATGTCGACGATCCGGTCGATGAGT